>JARFQC010000249.1 GCA_029287965.1 Arenicellales bacterium | reverse complement strand
GCCAGTTCGGACAGGTTGACCGAATCAGTACGCATGTACGTGATCTTGCCCGATTCATATAAACGCTGCGCAACCACCATGGTCTGTCGAACGGAAAATCCGAGCTTCTGTGATGCTTCCTGCTGCAACGTGGAAGTCGTGAACGGTGCACGCGGAGAACGCTTTGCGGGCTTTTTCGCGATATCCGCGATGGTGTACATCGCCCCGTTTACGCGCTCAAGAAACTGCCTGGCCGAGTCGATGTCCTGTTTATCTTTCGCCAGCCTGGCCTGCAGCACCGCCTGCTTTCCGGCATCAAGTTCAGCGCTGATGCGGAACGACGATTCAGGCTCGAAGGCCTCGATTTCACGCTCCCGCTCGACAATCAGGCGAACAGCAACGGACTGAACCCGACCGGCAGACAGACCCGTCTGGATTTTTTTCCATAACACCGGGGAGAGCTCGAAACCGACCAGGCGATCCAGCACACGACGTGCCTGCTGGCCATCGACCAGGTTCCTGTCGATAGTACGGGGATTGTTGATTGCCTCGAGTATGGCGGGCTTGGTAATTTCGTGAAACACGATGCGGCGCGTTTTTTCTTCATCAAGGCCCAGCGCCTCTTCCAGATGCCACGCAATCGCCTCCCCCTCGCGGTCTTCATCAGAAGCCAGCCAGACAAGAGACGCTTTCTTAACTGCTCTTTTCAGGTCTGCGATGACCTTCTTCTTGTCATCGGTAATTTCATAGGTAGGCGCAAATCCATTATCGATGTCGATCGACATCCCCTTGCGCGGCAGGTCCCGGATGTGCCCGTAACTGGACATGACCACGTAGCCGTCGCCGAGAAATTTCTCGATGGTCTTGGCCTTGGCCGGTGATTCAACAATGACGAGATTTTCGCTCACATGTGTTCCTGTGTTGAGACAACTGCTGCCCTCTTGTTGACTCCCGGGGATACGTTTAAAAACGGGAATCTTGCTTAAGACATGGCTGCCATTCTCAATGACAGCTTAGCGGGGGCCATGAATTCAGGCCATGTTCGACACATGTCCCGGGCGCAGAAAGCGGCGATTCTGCCAATATCTTCAGCAGAAAACAAACTGCAGGAATAATTCGAGGGGTGAGAATGATGCAGCCTCGTGATAACGAGGCCGGCACAGAGACGGCGCTAAGGCTTAGTGCAGGACTTCCTGCTCCAGCTCAAAAAGCAGGTTTTCCAGCCACAGATAGCTTGTTTCCCTGCCGGGCTGATTATAAAGCACCATCATAGCAACCCACTTCATCTGGTCGATGTCGATAAAGTCGGCTTCTAGTGCCATGGCGCGATCCAGGATGACCTCCCGGACTGAAGAGTTGATGATGCGATAAAACTCGAGGCGGGTGATAAAACCTCGCGCATCCATGCTGATCTTGTTCTTTTCGATGTCCGAGTAAACGCGTGTGCTGGCCGCAGAGCAGGAAATGAACTGGGCATCCTCGATATCCTGCTCACACAACTGTGACAGGTCTTCCAGCCAGGCGAAGGCCTTGTTGATTTCACCCTGGTGAAATCCTGCCGCACCGAGTTCGGTGGTTAGTGCGTGCTCGTCCGGTTCTTCGCCATGATCATCGTCGATATAGTTCTCGAAGATGTACATGAGCACATCAAGCATGTTTTCTTTCATTGGCTTGTCTTTTGATGGGGGATGAAGATCGCGGGTTTGAGTTTGCTCAAAACCCCGGCAAGAAAAACAACTGTCAACTTAGGGCAGATAGGGCAGTAACTCCGCCTGAAATAGGTTCGACGCGCGCATTGTAACAGACTGCAGCGCCGCCAACTAGTTGCCTGCACCCATCACTCAGGGTAAGTGCGCATGTACAACCCGCCAGGCAGTGAATTGAGCCGCGACGCCAGTTCCAGATCCATCAGCACAACCGTGACCCGGTCAACTTCCCAACCCGTCCGCGCAACAAGCGTATCAATACTGGCGGGGTCATGGCCGAGTGCGTCCATCAGTTTGCGCTCGTCTTCCGATAAATCGCTGTAGTCATCGGTGGCCCGCGCCTGGTGTTCCTGGCGGATGTTATCGCCGTCGGCATCCCCCGGCATCAGTGCAATCGGGGGCAATTCATCAATGATATCGTTCGCCGTTTCCACCAGTTTAGCCCCCTGGCGTATCAGCCAGTGGCAACCGCGAGCCAGTGGCGAGTGTATCGAGCCGGGAATGGCGTAGACTTCCCTGCCCTGCTCGAGGGCGTACTTCGCCGTAATGAGAGAGCCACTTTTGCGTGTGGCCTCGACGACCAGGCAGCCGAGGCTCAATCCGCTGATGATCCGGTTGCGGCGGGGGAAATTGTTCTTCTGCGGGCTTGCGCCGACCGGGAATTCGGAGACCACCAGGCCCTCACCGGCTATGCGATGGGCAAGCTGCCTGTGCCGGGCAGGATAGATCCTGTCCAGTCCCGTCCCGGTGACAGCTATGGTGCTGCCCTGTCCACCCAGGGCGCCTTCATGTGCCGCACCGTCTATGCCCAGGGCCAGACCGCTGGTAATAGTAAACCCGGTCCGGGAAAGATGTTCCGCGAACGCGCGTGCGTTTTCTATCCCCGCCGGGGTGGGATTGCGACTGCCGACAATCGCAAGCTGCGGTGCATAAAGCAGTTCAGGCCTGCCTTTAAGGAAGAGTACAGGGGGCGGACTCGCGATCTGTAACAACAGGTCCGGATAAACTTTGTCATCAATAAATAGCACATGATGGTCAGCGGATCCGAGCCACTCCAGGTCCTGCTCGGTACCCGTTGCATCGGGCCCGGCTGCGAGCCGATCCAGTCGATCATTCCCCAGACCCGGAATACGTTCCAGCTGACTGCGACCAGCGTTGAACACCGCCGTCGCCGAGCCGAACTGCTTGATCAATCGGGTGAAAATATCTGCCCCGATACCGGGAATCCGGTTCAGGGCCAGGCGGGCATTGAGCTCCTGCTCATTCATCAGACACTCCTTGTCTGAGGCAGATTGTGGGTAGCGGCCTAGTTGAAATTAACTACTCTGTCGCCTACGTGGACAGCCTTGGTGGAACGCATGATCAGTGCATAACTGACCTTATCGAATGTCTTGAACACCATCAGCACGCCCGAACGTTCCACCGGCCTTTCATACTTTTTCTTTGTGATCGGATCGGTAGCCAGGCCCGCATTACGCATGATCTGCAGGACGTCGCCCTGGCGTATGCCATCCTGTTCACCCACGCTGATTGTCACGATTTCGCCCATAGCCGTTTCAGACAATGAACCATAGGTAGACATGATGTAAGCAGTGACCGGACGCGTGACTGTAGCGGGCTGGTAATAGGGGAAACTGACCTTCTTGGCATAGGGCAGCATGCGGTCGCCGGGCTGAACCTCCTGCACGGCACGGGTCAGCATCATCTTGGCCGGGTCGCCGGGCCGCACCATCTCGGCTTCACCGAGAAAAACGGTTTCATACGCCAGTACTTTCTTGGAGTCAGGATCGACCAGCGGATCACCCATCCGCAGCACCTTGTACTTGGTGCCCGGTGCCCCATCAACCTTGCGTGCATAGACCTCGCTCAGCTGACCGAGCAGGATATTGCCTTCCACACCTTCGGTTATGTAGGCCGTATCATTGAGCCCACCCTCCTCGACTATGCGCGGATCCGTCAGGAAAGGCATGATTACGCCGGGGGGGATGGCAGGAATGGCACGATCCAGCTGTTCTATGTAAACAGCCGGGGTCATTTTTACCGTTTTTCTGGCCGCACGTTCACGGCTGCTCAGGTGCTCAAGGTAGGGGCCATTTTCGTCGTAACGCAGCACCAGCCTGTCGCCGGGATAGATAAGATCAGGATTCTGGATATCCGGATTGGATCGCCAGATCTGTTTCCAGCGCCATGGGTCCTTGAGGAATTTGCCGGCGATATCCCAGAGCGTATCACCATCCTTGACGACATAATCGACAGGGTGGCTGTCAGCCATTTGCGGTGATTCAGCCGCAGATACGGAAGCAGTGACGAGGCCCAGAGCAAGCAGGAGAACCTTCAGCAGATTACGCATAATTATTTATCCATCCCTTGTTTTATCGGCAGTCTAGATGATTCCATTTCAGAAAACCACGCCGGTTATCCCGATATGACATACATCTGTCTACTTTTTTTGTGATCATACCACCAAGTTAAAGTGAATTATGCACAAATCAAGCTAAGCCCTCAATTAACTTAATATTAAAATTACCCCGAAACCTGCCGACATGATATCAATCCGGCGGGGTGCGTGATTTGTCTCTTGTAAGTTAAAATACCGCGTTTGCAGAATTCACTCGACAAAGAACATGGCAATACTGGACATACTGATTTACCCGGACCCGCGTCTGCATGAGGTCGCGGCCCCTGTCGACACGGTTGATGACAACATCCGCAAACTCGTCGATGACATGGCCGAAACCATGTATGCGGCGCCAGGCATCGGTCTCGCTGCCGCCCAGGTGAATGAACGAAAAAGAATAATTGTCGTGGATATAAGCGAAAGTAAAGACTCACTTAAAATATTTATCAATCCACAAATCATCAGCGCTGAGGGCAGCGAGGAATCTGAGGAAGGCTGCCTCTCGGTACCCGATATCTACGCTCCGGTCAGCCGGGCCGAGAAAATCCGCGTCCGCGCCCTGGACAGGAACGGTGACAGCTTCGAACTTGATGCGGATGGCCTGCTGGCAGTCTGTATTCAGCACGAGATCGATCACCTGGACGGCAAGGTTTTCGTTGACTACCTGTCGCGCCTGAAGCAGGACCGCATACGCAAAAAACTGTCCAAGTTCCAGCGTCAAAGCGCCTGATCGCGACACCTATTTTGAACATCATATTCGCCGGCACGCCGGACTTTTCTGTCCCTGCCCTCAAGTCCCTGCACGCTGCTGGTCATAATATTCTCGCTGTCTATACGCAACCTGACCGACAGGCCGGCCGCGGACGCAGGGTCATTGAAGGTCCGGTCAAGCAGGCTGCGCGCGAACTGGGACTGCGCATCGAACAGCCCGTCAGCCTGCGCAACAACCGTGAAGCCGCCGAAACCCTTGCAGCCCTACACCCTGACGTCATGGTGGTCGTTGCCTACGGGCTCATCCTGCCGCAGGACATACTCGCCATTCCCCGGTATGGCTGCATCAACATTCACGCCTCGCTGCTGCCGCGCTGGCGGGGGGCGGCTCCCATCCAGCGCGCCATCGAGCACGGCGACGAGAAAACCGGCATTACCATCATGCAAATGGATGCCGGGCTGGACACGGGCGACATACTGGCCACCTATCCCGTCGATATCAGTGATGATGAAACAGGCCAGAGCCTGCATGACAGGCTGGCAGATATTGGCGGATCAGCGATCACAGAAGTGCTGGGCGGGCTTGAAAGCTATCTCGGACAGGCCCGGGCACAGGACGATGCAGACAGCACCTACGCTGCAAAACTGGACCGCAGCGAATCGGAAATCGACTGGGCCGGGAGCAGCCTCGCCATTGAAAGAAAAATCCGCGCTTTCAACCCGTGGCCACTGGCGAAGACATCACTCGCCGGTACCAGGCTGAATATCTATGCCGCGCGGACAGACACTTTCACCAGTGACGCCCCACCAGGCACTATCCTGTCTGCCGATGCATCGGGCATCACCGTACAGTGCGGCGATGGCGCCCTCAAGATCACCCGCCTGCAGCGTGCTGGCGGGCGTCCCATGGACGTGAAAGACTTTCTTAACGGAATCCCTGTCGAGAAAGGCAGCCGTCTCGGCACACCGGAGTGAGCAAAAAAAACCGTTTCAAGTCACCCCGCCTGGTTGCGAGCCAGGCGGTCAACCGTGTAGGCAGGCACGGTGACAACCTCGACAAGGCATTGGACAAGGCCGGCATTGCCGACCTGCGTGACTCACGTGAAATCGCGTTCGCCCGCTCACTCACCTACGGCGCCTTGCGCTGGTATCACCAGATCGACGCCATCATCGATGTCCTGCTAGACAAGCCTCTCCCCGGCAAGCATTCAGATGTCCGCAGCGTACTTGTCGTGGCGCTTTATCAGCTTGCTCACACCGATATCGCGCCACATGGCGTCGTTTCGGAATCCGTCGAATCCGTGGCAGGGCTGCGCAAGGGCTGGGCACGCGGCTTGGTCAACGCCATCCTGCGCAATTACCAGCGCAATCGCGAAACCCTGCATGCATCATTAGAAAATAACCCTGGCGCACAGTTATCACACCCCCGCTGGCTGCTGGAAAGCCTGCAAGCCGCGTGGCCGGAAGACTGGCCGACCATCGTCAGGGAAAACAATCTCCAGGCGCCGATGTCACTGCGGGTCAACACGATGCGCCAGTCGCGCGATGAATACCTGCACGCATTGGCTGCAGCAGGCATTCAGGCCACTCCCAGCCCCGTCTCGGCGGCAGGTGTGACGCTGGAGCACGCCCTGCACGTCGAATCACTGCCCGGATTCAGCAGTGGACAGGCATCTGTCCAGGACATCGCGCCTCAACTCGCCGCCGGCCTGCTTGACGCACAGCCTGGCATGCGCGTACTCGATGCCTGCGCTGCGCCCGGGGGAAAAACTGCGCATGCCCTGGAGCAGGCCGCAAACGACCTCCAGCTCACAGCCCTGGAACTGGACCCGGAGCGCGCGCGCCGCATCGAGGAAAACCTGCACAGGCTGTCATTGCAGGCCAATGTGATAGTCGATGATGCCGCCCATCCTGACAGGTGGTGGGATGGCGCTCTGTATGACAGGATTCTGCTGGACGCACCCTGCTCTGGCACCGGTGTCATACGCCGTAATCCAGACATCAAGCTGCTGCGCCGCAGCAGTGATATAGATGCATCGGTCGCCCTGCAACAGACGCTGCTTGAAGCACTCTGGCCACTGCTCAAACCGGGTGGGCTGTTACTCTATGCCACCTGTTCAGTATTACCGGTAGAGAACTCACGCCTGGTCGCGGACTTCATGGCCGGACACGACGATGCACAGGAACGAAAGATAAATGTAGAATACGGTCGTATCTGCGATGCGGGAATACAAATTTTTCCCGGCACATACAACATGGATGGCTTTTTCTATGCCCGCCTGGTTAAAAATTCATAACCTGATCCCGGCTGCCGCACTCTTGTCAGTGCTGGTCTGCCAGCCGGCTTCGGCTCGTGGTTTCACCATCAATCACATCGATGCCCGTCTCGATGACGCCAGCATTCTCGTCGATGGCGACATCTCCGTCGAGCTGACTGACGATGTCAGGAAGGCCCTGACCAAGAGCATCGCTGTGCAGCTCAATGTCGAGTTCATCCTGGCACGGCAAAGGCGCTACATGTGGGACAAGGAGATAGCGGTCTGGACCCTGCCGGCCGTCATCTACTACAAGCCCGTTTCTGACCAGTATGTGGTTACGCGTCCTGACCTGGTCAACGAGGAAGAGTCCTTCCACACCCAGATGGAAGCCCTGAAACGGGCAGGCATCTTCTACAACCTGCGCCTGCCGCTTGACGAGCCGCTCAACGACGACAAGAACTATTTCATCGAAACGCGCATTACACTGGATCTCAGCCAGCTGCCAGCCCCCATGCGACCACTGGCCTACTTTTCCTCTTCCTGGCGCCTCAACAGTAAATGGACAGCTTGGCCACTCAACCGCTGAAGCGTATGGTTGCCGGGCCGCTACCGGCACTGGTCCTGTCACTACTGCTGCTGACCGCGCTGCTGCTGCTGAGTTTTGCAGCCCAGAACGAAGCTCGCCTGACAGAGCTGTTCGCCCCGCTGCTGATAATCAACCTGGCCGGGATTGCACTGCTGTTCATCCTCTGCATTGCCAGCATTATCAAACTGATACGCCAGATTCGCGCCCATGTGATCGGTTCACGCCTGACGCTGCGGATAGTCCTGTTGTTCGTTATCCTCGCCTTTCTGCCCCTGTCCGCGGTCTACTATATTTCCATCCAGTTTCTCAGCCGCGGCATCGATAGCTGGTTCGATGTACGCATCGAACAGGCCATGGAAGACGCCGTACTGCTTGGCCAGGTCTCACTCAAATCACTCAAGGAAACCCAGGTTGAGACACTCAGGCTGTATGTACCCGAACTGGCGTCCATGACTGAAAGCCTGGAGATAATCCGCCTGCTGGAAATCATCAGGAGCGACGAAGGCTACCGCGAGACCTCCCTGTTCCGCCAGAACGGCCAGATCATTGCCTCGAGCTCAGCGGATTCAGGCACCCTGCTGCCTGACCAGCCTGCTGAAAGAGTCCTGTCCACCGTGCTTAACAGCGGCGTCTATGCCGAGCGGGAAACGGCCCTGGACGGCAGCGGCATACTGCGTATGGTCATACCTGTCCCGTCCATGCTGGTTGGCGGCGGCATGCGCTATCTGCAGGCGATCCAGCCTATTCCTCTGCGCTTCGCCAACCTGGAACAAAGCATCAACGCGGCCATAGGCGAATACGACAGGCTCGTCTATCTGCGTGGCCCGCTCAAGTTCAGCTTCATCCTTACCCTGAGCCTGGTCAGCCTGATGACGCTGCTGCTTGCCGTATGGACAGCCACCTTCGCCGCGCGCCGGCTCGCCGCGCCTCTCGAAGAGCTGGCCAAGGGCACACAGGCCGTCGCCGACGGTGATTACAGCAAGCGTCTGCCGGTCAAGAGCCGTGATGAACTGGGCATCCTGATCCGTTCCTTCAACCGCATGACCACGCAAATCTCACGCGCCAGGGAAAATGCCATCATCAGCCAGAAAAAACTGGCAGACCAGCACACCTACCTGGAGACAGTCCTTGAACACTTGTCTTCCGGTGTACTGTCTTTTGATTCGGAACAATGCCTGCGCACGTACAACAACCGGGCTGGCGAAATACTCGGCATCGAAGAGTTGTCCATCCTCAACAGGCAGCATGTCGATGCACTCGGTGCGCCGCATGACGGCCTGGCCGACCTGTTCACAAAATTCAAGGCCGTCATGCTCGGCAAGAAGCGGGAGTGGCAGGAGGAGATCACCCTGTTCGCCTCGCAGGGACGCCAGGTCCTGCTGTGCCGCGGCACCCAGCTGCCGGGTGAAGGCGGCAACAGCGGCGGCTTCGTGTTCGTGTTCGATGATGTCACAACCCTGATACAGGCCCAGCGTGACGCCGCATGGGGCGAGGTCGCGCGGCGACTTGCCCACGAAATCAAGAATCCGCTGACACCCATCCAGTTGTCCGCCGAACGGATACGCCACAAGTACCTCAACCAGCTCGACGGCAATGACACCCAGACACTGGACCGCGCGACACGCACCATATCGGAACAGGTAGATTCGATGAAAGACATGGTCAACGCGTTCTCCAACTACGCGCAGCCGGTGACGATGAACCTTAACAGCGTGGACATGAATCGGCTCATTTATGATGTCATCGAGCTTCACAGAGACCACACGAGGTCTGTAGAATTCGTCCTGAATCTGGATCCATCGCTACCGGAAATGATGCTCGACAGCGGTCGCATGCGCCAGGTCTTCAACAACCTGATTGGCAATGCCCTGCAGGCAGTGCAGAATAAGGATGATGCGCGCCTGGTCGTGGAAACCAAGCTGACCATGGATAGAGACGGCAGCACCCGGATCGTGCAAACCACCATTACCGACAACGGCACCGGCATTGATGCAAACCTGATTGAGAAAGTTTTCGAGCCATACATCACCAACAAGGAAAAAGGCACCGGACTCGGCCTTGCCATCGTCAAGAAAATAATCGAGGAGCACGGCGGCGCCATCTGGGCAGCGAACATCCCCGGCAACGGCGCCTGCATGAAATTCAAATTGCCGGTCAGAACGACCAACGAAGATAGAACCCATGACTAAAAGCCGCGTCCTCATCGTTGATGATGAACCCGAAATCTGCCGCCTGGTGCAGGAAATCCTCGTAGACGAGGGGTATGAAGTCCTGACCGCGGAAAACGCCCGCGCCGCACGGGAGAAACGAGAAGAGTTCAATCCCGACCTGATCCTGCTGGATATCTGGATGCCCGACACAGACGGCATCACGCTGCTGAAAGAATGGGTCGACAACCAGACCAGCCTGCCCGCGGTGGTCATGATGTCCGGGCACGGCAACGTCGAAACAGCGGTCGAAGCCATTCGTTATGGTGCCTACGACTTCCTCGAGAAACCCCTGTCACTGGCGAAGCTGATCGTAACCGTCGAACGCGCGCTGCAGGCCGCTGAACTGCGCACCGAGAATATCGACCTGCGCAAACAGCTGGAGCCGGCCACGGACCTGATTGGCAACAGTGAAGCCATGCAGCACTTGCGCGACCAGATAGAACGTGTCGCCCAGACGGAAAGCTGGATACTTATAAGCGGCAACCCCGGCAGCGGCAAGGAGGTCGCGGCACGGCAGATCCACAAGCTGAGTCCGCGCTCCAATGCAAGCTTCGTTGTCATTAACCTGGCTGCTGTACCGACGGAAAACATCGCCGTGCAACTGTTCGGTATGGAAAAGGACGGTCTTGTCACGGCAGGTTCATTTGAGCAGGCCAGTGGCGGCACGCTGTTCCTGGACGAAATCGCCGACCTGGATCTCGAAACCCAGGCAAAGCTGGCCGGCGCCCTTGAAGAGCACCGCTTCCTGCGCGTAGGCGGCAGCACGCCGATCGACCTGGATGTTCGCGTGATTGCGGCTACCAATCGCCAGCTGGACGAAGAAGTGCGCGACAAACGCTTCCGCGAAGATCTCTACTACCGCCTCAACGTCGTGCCGATCCACATACCGCCGCTGCGTCAGAGGCCCGAGGACATCGCCCCGCTGGTTGACTACTTACTCGACAACCTGGTGCAGCAGGAAAAGCTCCCGTACCGGCGCTTCGGCACCGCTGCACTGAATACATTGCGCCAGCACAGCTGGCCGGGCAATGTGCGTGAACTGAAAAATATGATCCAGCGCCTGCTCATACTCAATCGCGGTGAAGAAGTCAGTGCCAGCGAGGTCGAACAGGCCATCGGCCGCCGGCTGACTGCAGACGAACAGACCGGCTATACCGGCGACTGGGATCTTCCCCTGCGTGACGCACGCGACCAGTTCGAGCGCAGTTACCTGGAATACCATCTGAAGAAAGTCGCCGGCAACGTCAGCGAACTGGCCAACGTGGCAGGCATGGAACGTACCCACCTGTACCGCAAGCTGAAAGCCCTTAACATCAACCCGAAACTCAGCCGCGGCTAAATCCAGGTCAGTCCGGTCACGCTGCCATGAAGATCATTATTCTCGGTGCCGGACAGGTTGGCACATCGGTCACCGATATTCTGTCGCGTGAAGTGGGCGCCGACATCACACTGGTTGACCTGGACGAAGACCATCTCAACCTGCTGCAGAACCGTTATGACATACGCACGGTTGTCGGACATGCCTCGTACCCGGAAGTGCTGGAACGGGCAGGCTGCCAGGATGCTGACCTGATACTGGCTGTCACCAACAGCGACGAAACGAACATCGCCGCCTGCCAGATCGCCTCTATCCTGTATAACACCCCGCGCAAAATTGCCCGTGTGCGGGCTATCGAATACACAAACGTATCAGGCCTTATGGGCGACGGCGGCCTGAACATCGACTACATCATCAGCCCTGAAGAAATCGTCACAACCGAACTGCAGCGCCTGATTGAACGGCCCGGAGCGCTGCAGGTACTGGATTTCGCCAGCGGCCGCATCCAGCTGGTGGCCATTCAGGCCTATCACGACGGACCACTGGTCGGACATGAACTGCGCGAATTGAAGGACCACCTGTCACGCGACATCGACACCCGCGTTGTCGCCATCTATCGCCGCGGCGATGCCATCATGCCGGATGGGGACACCGTCATCGAAGTCGATGACGAAGTATTCTTCATCGCCGCAACCGAGCATATTCGTGCCGTAATGGCGGAAATGCGCAAGCTCGACCGGCCCGTACAGAGCATCATGCTGGCGGGCGCAGGCAACATCGGCGTGCGCCTGGCCTCTGCACTCGAGGACAAGGGCTACAAGGTCAAACTGATCGAGAAGGATGCCGAGCGCGCCAGTGAAGTCTCGCAAATCCTGAAGCGCACTATCGTGCTGCACGGGGATTCCGCGGATGAAGACCTGCTGCGCACGGAAAACATCGAGGCCGTTGACGTATTCTGTGCCATCACCAATGCGGACGAGGCAAACATCCTGTCGGCCATGCTGGCCAAGCAGCTTGGGGCAAGGCGTGTCATGTCCATCGTCAACCGCTCTGCCTATGTGGATCTGGTACAGAGAACGACGATCGATATCGCCTATTCACCCAAGCAGGCCACGATAGGCAGCGTCCTGCCCAAGTTCCGCACCGGCACCCTGGAAGCCGTTCACTCGCTCCGCTTCGGAACGGCTGAAGCCATCGAGGCGATTGCTCTAGCCGACCGCTCCAGTAAGGTCGTCGGTCGCAGTGTCGAGGAAATCCCACTGCCCAGGGGCACCATCATCGGTGCGATATTGCGCGATGAACAGGTCATCATTCCGCATCACGACACGGTCATAAAACACGAAGACCATATCATTCTGT
This sequence comes from Arenicellales bacterium, assembly GCA_029287965.1. Lineage (GTDB taxonomy): Bacteria > Pseudomonadota > Gammaproteobacteria > BMS3Bbin11 > BMS3Bbin11 > JARFQC01. Next base: position 1,364 of record JARFQC010000249.1, on the reverse strand, counting down.
TCGTACAGGAGAAGAAGCACATCCAGGATGTCGTGTCGTTATTCCAGGTCAGCGCGACGTTCCTGTAGCTGATGCAAGGCAGGGTCATACTCAAGGTTCTCGGGTTATTGCTGATGATGTTCAGCACGACCTTTGTACCCCCGATGGCAATCGGCTGGTTCGAAAGTGATGGCACACACCTGCCCTTCATCCATGCCTGGTATGTGGTCCTGCTGACCGGGCTGGTATTCTGGCTGCCCAATGCACGGATTGATAACGACCTGAGAATCCGCGACGGCTTCATCATCGTGGTGCTGTTCTGGCTGGTGCTCGCCATTTCAGGCGCTATTCCCCTCACGCTGGCCGCCCAGCCGCACATGTCTGTCGTCGATGCATTCTTCGAATCCATGTCAGGGCTGACCACGACAGGTGCGACAGTGCTAACCGGCCTCGACAGCCTGCCGTCATCCATATTGTTCTACCGCCAACAGCTGCAATGGCTGGGCGGCATGGGCATCATCGTACTGGCCGTTGCCATTGCACCGATACTCGGCGTCGGCGGCATGCAGCTGTTTCGCGCCGAAACACCGGGCCCGAGAAGTCATGAAAAACTGACCCCGCGCATAACCAGCACCGCCAAGGCGCTATGGGCGCTATACGTCGGGATGACCCTGGCGTGCACGCTTGCCTACTATCTAGCCGGCATGAGCCTGTTCGATGCCATCGGTCACGGCTTCTCCACCCTGGCGATTGGCGGTTTTTCCACGCATGACGCGAGCATCGGCTACTTCAACAGTCCGATGATCGAAGGGATAGCGATCGTTTTCATGATCATTGCCGGGATGAATTTCGGCCTGCATTACACCGCCCTGCACCAGGTCTACATACCGCGCGCCAAGCAGGGACAGAAGCACTTCAACCTGCGCCGTCTGCACCTGACGCATTACATCGGGGATTCAGAGACTCGCGCCTTCCTGTTGATGATCCTGGTCATAGCCATTCCAACGATACTGCTGCTGTTCCAATCGGGCCTGTTTACCGGCTGGAGTGAAACGCTGCGCCAGGGACTGTTCCAGGCCGTGTCCATAGCGACGACAACCGGCTTCACCACGTCGAACTTCAGCTTGTGGCCCGGCCTGCTGCCGGTACTGCTGCTGTTGGCCAGCTTCGTGGGCGGTTGCGCAGGCTCCACTGCCGGTGGCATGAAGATCGTCCGCGCCGAACTGCTACTCAAACAGGGCCGTCGCGAAATCCAGCGCCTGCTGCATCCGAATGCCGTGCTGCACATCAAGCTTAACAAGCGCCCGGTCCCGGACAACGTCATCAATGCCGTGTGGGGATTCTTTTCGCTGTACGTGCTGAGCTTCGTTACGCTGGGCCTGATG
>JARFQC010000236.1 GCA_029287965.1 Arenicellales bacterium | reverse complement strand
ACCCATACCTGCGGGTTGTTGGGTGCGACGGCGAGCGCAGTAGTGATCGTTTCTATGGCCTGCTGATCTTTACCCAGCTTGGAAAGGGCGCTGGCACGATTAATCAGGGCATCTGTATCGACCGGATTGACTGCCAGTTCTTCACCACACAGCACCAGGTCTCTTTCAGCTGCGGCACGGGCTTCCTGTTCACGCCCGCTGATTAGCAGCAGTGCGTCGCTGAGATTGCCCCAGTAGCCGCATACATCCGCATCCATGTCGATGGCCCTGCGATACAACTCGGCAGCCCGGGTGTAGTTGCCGTCGTAGTAATACATCGTCCCTTCATTGAGGATGGACTGTGAGCTGGGTTTGAGCTGAGCTTGTTTGCCGAAGGCCTCCGCTGCCAGTTTGAACTGGCTGTCGTACAGATAGACAGCACCCAGACTGGCATATCCGGAACTGTTATCCGGGGTGAGGTCTATCACCTTCTTGTAGGCCCTGATAGCGCCCTTGAAGTCACCCTGGTTGAACAGGTAATTACCGTAGTAGCTCCACGCCTGCCACTGCCCGGGATGCATGCGAATCGAACGCCGGTAAGTCTGGTCTGCAAGCTTGCTGTCATTCTTGTCGTTGTAGACATCCGCCAGCAGGATGTAGGCATCAAGGCCCTTCGGATCCAGGCGGATCGCCTTGTTGAATTCATCGATGGCCTCATTCCAGTAGCCTCTGCCTGCGCGGATTTCGCCAAGCGCGATATGCACTGCGGCAGAATCAGGATCAATGCGCTGGGCTTCCTGGCATGCCTGTTCCGCCAACTGCACATCCTGCTCGTCCCGGTTGCGCTGATACTGGGCCCAGTAGGCCTGGCAAAGGCCGGCATGTGCGGCGGCAAATTCTGCATCGATAGCGATGGCGCCCTGGTAGAGATGAATCGTGGTTTCGAGGGAGCGCTCATCATTCGGGCGACTCGCGTAATCCCTGGCCTGCAGGTAATACTGGTAGGCCTCGGGATTGATGTCCTGACCGGCTGTTTTCGGCCTGGCCAGTTCAAGCTTGAACTCCCTGCTGATATCGCTTGCTACCGAGTTGGCCAGCTCCGCCTGCAGATCCAGCATGTCATCAAGGTCACCGTTCAGGCTGGCGCCGCCGATCTCAACGCCATCCTCGCGGCGTGCCAGCCGGTAGGCCAGCCTCACCTGGTCAGCCATCTGCTGGACAGAGCCAGTCAGCACCACCTCGGCAATTTTGCTGCCGGTATCGGTAATAAACAAGTTCGGAATGTCCTTGAGGCGTGTGCGAATCTCGTCGGCGATACCGATCGTGTAGTACTCGGGCATCTCGTCGGGATTGAGGTTCTTGATTTCACCCAGCTCGACGTATCGCGTCGTGTTTGCGGGTTCGTTAATGACCGGGGCCAGGACAATCACAAGCAGTACCAACGATGCCAGTGCCATTGGATAACTGACGGCCGGATGGTCTGACAAGTAGCGTTTTGCACGCCGGGCGGAGAGTCGTACGCGCTTGAGCGGACTGATGGGATCAGGAAACAGGTGATATACCGGGAAGCGTCCCGAGATATTTTTCAGCGCAGGCTTGCCGAATGCGACGCAATGCCTGAGACGCGCACTGTTGAGTTCGTCACGAACCGACCTAGATATGCATACCCCTTCCGCATCGCACAGCGGCTCGAGTCGCGCGGCTATATTGACGTCGTCACCGTACAGATCACCGTCACGCATGACTACTTCGCCGAAGTGAATACCAATGCGCGAATACAGGGCCGGACCCTCATGCTCGCGGTTATGTCGGCGTAGCGCGCGCTGTATGGCCATACCGGCGTCAACCGCTTCGGTCGCCGTGTTGAAGCGGGCAAATACCGCATCCCCGGCAAACTCGATCACAGTGCCATGATGGTCCGCGATAATCCCGCTGAGAATATCCCGATAGATTTCCAGCTGGGCAATCGCCTGCTGTTCGTCGTCACCCATCATGCGCGAATAACCGACCAGGTCAGTAAACATGATGGCAAGCTGGCGGGTAGTATGCTCGATCATAGGATCAGCATTGTAGGCGATCTGCCGGGAATGTAGGAGCGGCGGCCACGCTGCGATTCAAACTGGAACGGGTGCAAGCGATTACCAGTGAACAATCGAGATTAGCCACCGCTGCACCTGTCAGGATGCTGCGAGATGTGAAAGAGCTTCAGCCTTCCAGTTCTATGCGGTCGACCTGCCGATAACCCTTTGGCAGCAGCTTGCCGCGCTGCGCACGCGCGCCCCAGTATTCGTCCATCTCGGCTGACTTCATGCGCCGGTAGCGCTTGCCGGCATGCACCAGCAGGCTCTGCCCTTCTGCAAAGGCCATGACACCGGCCAGCTGTTCTTCGCCATTGTCGAATTTCTTCGCCGGAATGTTGATCAGCTTGACGCCCTTGCCGCGTCCGAGCATGGGTAATTCGTTGATTCCGAAAACAAGGAAGTTGCCGTTGGAACCTGCCAGTGCAAGCCAGTCGTTTTGTGTATCCTTGACCGGCACCGGCATCATCACGTCGGCACCCTTGCCTACCTTGAGTGTCGCCTTGCCCTTGCGATTCTTGCTCTCCAGATCGCCCAGGCGAGCCACAAATCCGTAGCCGGAGGTCGTGCAGAGGAGATAGTGGTCGTCCGGCTTACCCAGCATGACGCCACAGAAATGCGCCCCGTCCGGCGGCGCCAGCTGACTGCTCAGGGGTTCGCCATGGCCGCGTGCCGAGGGTAGCTTGTGTGCGGCAACGCTGTACGTTCGCCCGGTAGAATCGATGAATACCAGCAGTTCGTTGCTGCGGCCGCTGACGGCCTGCAGGAATTGATCGCCCGGCTTGTAACCGAGTTTATTTGGATCGATGTCGGCACCCTTGGCGGAACGTACCCAGCCACGTTCCGACAACACCACGGTAATCACTTCAGACGGCAGCAGTGCATTCGGATCGATGGCCTGTGCTGCGCCTCGCTCAACCAGCGGAGAGCGGCGCGGGTCACCGAATTCAGCCGCGTCTTCATTGATCTCATCGCGGATCAGGCGCTTCATGCGCGCCTTGGAGTTAAGTATTTTGAGCAGTGCATCGCGTTCTGCCGACAGTTCGTCGTGTTCACCGCGTAGGCGCATTTCCTCAAGCCTGGCGAGATGCCGCAGCTTCAACTCGAGGATCGCTTCTGCCTGCCTGTCTGTCAGGCTGAAACGCTCCATCAGCACGGGCTTGGGCTTGTCCTCGGTGCGAATGATGGCAATGACTTCGTCGATATTGAGAAATGCGATCAGCAGGCCTTCCAGGACATGCAGGCGTTTTTCTATCCGGTCCAGCCGGTACTGCAAGCGCCGGGTAACCGTCTGGGTCCTGAACACCAGCCATTCCTTGAGCAGGTCTCGCAGGTTGTATAGCCTGGGGCGGCCGTCGAGGCTGATGGCGTTGATGTTGACCCGGTAGCTGCGCTCCAGGTCGGTAGTGGCGAACAGGTGGCTCATCAACTCTTCGGTATTAACGCGATTGGAGCGCGGAACGATGACCAGGCGTATCGGGTTCTCGTGATCGGATTCATCACGCAGGTCATCGACCATGGGCAGTTTCTTGGCCGTGATCTGGGCCGCCACCTGTTCCAGCACCTTGGAACCTGATACCTGGTGCGGCAGCGCATTGATAATGATATTGCCCTCTTCGATTTCCCAGGTCGCACGCATGCGAATGCTGCCGTTACCGTTTTCATACATCCGCACGATGTCCTCGCGTGGGGTGATGATTTCCGCCTCGGTAGGATAGTCCGGCCCCTGTATGTGCTCACACAGATCAGCCACGCTGGATTTGGGGGCTTCGAGCAGCCGGATGCAGGCTGCCGCGACCTCTTTCAGGTTGTGCGGCGGTATGTCGGTAGCCATGCCGACAGCGATGCCGGATGCACCGTTAAGCAACATGTTGGGCAGCCGGGCCGGCATGACCGATGGCTCTTCCAGGGTGCCGTCGAAGTTGGGCACCCAGTCGACGGTGCCCTGTCCCAGTTCGGCCAGCAGAATCTGGGCGTAGCGCGTCAGGCGGGATTCCGTGTAACGCATCGCGGCGAAGGATTTCGGGTCGTCCTGTGCACCCCAGTTGCCCTGGCCGTCGATCAACGGATAGCGGTAGCTGAAGTCCTGTGCCATCAGCACCATCGCTTCATAGCAGGCGGTGTCGCCATGCGGATGGAACTTACCCAGCACATCACCGACCGTGCGGGCAGATTTCTTGTATTTGGCCGCGGCATTCAGGCCCAGTTCTGACATGGCATAAATGATGCGTCGCTGTACCGGCTTGAGACCGTCAGCCAGTGCCGGCAGCGCCCGGTCCAGTATGACGTACATGGAATAGTCGAGGTAGGCCTTCTCGGCGAACTGCCCGAGCGGCAGCTGCTCGACCGGATCGGTATCCAGGGCCAGTTGGGCTTGTACGCCCTCGTCCTTCTTTTTACTGCTGGAGCGGGTAGATTTACGTTTCGGCATTGGTAGATTCCAGTCAGGGCAGAATATTCACCGTGGAGACAATTTCATCCCATGTGTAGGAGCGACGGCCTCGTCGCGATTTATATCGAAGGAAGCTCTGATTAATTCGCTTCGCGAAACAATCAGAGCTCCCTGCAAGTCTTTTTAACGGGGGAAGGGTATGTTATATCAAAGGCTTACTGCTTGCCTCATCAGCACCCTTCCCCCGAACCCCCATCCTATGGGAATTAATCAGAGCTTCCCTAAACTACAAAGGTTTCGCGACGAGGCCGTCGCTGCTACAAATTCAGACCAGCAGGGTCGTCCTATCAAACCCCCAGCTCCGCTTCGTCACCCTTCTCCGTCAGCCAGTGCTTGCGATCAGGTGAACGTTTCTTTGCCAGCAGCATATCCATGATCTGCCAGGTGTCGTCACCGCCGGTGAGCTCGAGACGCACCAGTCGCCGGGTATCCGCGGCCATGGTGGTTTCGCGCAGCTGCGAAGGATTCATTTCACCCAGCCCCTTGAAGCGCTGGACATTGATCTTGCCGCGCAAGCCGTCTTCCTCGATCTGTTTAAGCACCAGCTCTTTCTCGCTGTCATCGAGTGCATAACGCACTTCCTTGCCGATATCGATACGGTACAACGGCGGCATCGCGACGTAGACCCGACCTGCCTCGACCAGCGGGCGGACATGACGCAGGACTAAGGCGCATACCAGGGTGGCAATGTGCAGACCGTCTGAGTCGGCGTCCGCGAGGATGCACACCTTGCCATAACGCAGCTTGTCGAGATTATCGACCCCCGGATCCAGCCCCAGGGCGACCGCTATGTCATGGACTTCCTGCGACCCGAGAACTTCGGCCGAATCGACCTCCCAGGTGTTCAGGATCTTGCCGCGCAGCGGCAGGATGGCCTGGCTGTCGCGATCCCGGGCCTGCTTGGCTGATCCACCCGCTGAATCGCCCTCGACCAGGAACAGCTCGGTCAGCTCCAGGTCCTGGGCAACGCAGTCCGCCAGCTTGCCGGGCAAGGCCGGGCCGCTGGTCAGCTTCTTGCGCTGCACCTTCTTGCCGGCTCGCTGCCGCGCAATGGCGTTGCTGATGGCCAGCTGGGCAATCGTTTCGGCGTCGGCAGTATGATGGTTCAACCACAGGCTGAATGAATCCTTGATTGCACCGGCAACAAAACCTGCCGCTTCCCGCGAAGACAAGCGTTCCTTGGTCTGACCGGAGAACTGCGGGTCGATCATGCGCAGCGACAGCACGTAGCTGACCCGCGACCAGACGTCATCAGGCGACAATTTAATCCCGCGTGGCAGCAGGTTGCGGAATTCACAGAACTCGCGCACGGCTTCTGTCAGCCCGGTACGCAGACCGTTGGCATGGGTGCCGCCCTGAGGGGTCGGGATCAGGTTGACGTAGCTCTCGGTCAGTTGGTCGCCGCCTTCGGGCTGCCAGGCGACAGCCCATTCCAGCTCCTGTTCTGCCGATACATGCTTGCCGAGAAACAGGTCGGCCGGGACAACCGGCTGCTCGTCCAGTTCATCCAGCATGTAATCGCGCAGGCCGTCAGCGTAGTGCCAGGATGCGTTCTCGTTGGCATCCGCTTCTACCAGCAGGCTGATCTTCAGACCGGGACACAGTACCGCCTTGGCACGCAGAACATGCTTGAGACGCGGCAGGCTGATCCTGGGTGAATCGAAGAACTGCGGATCAGGCCAGAAATGCACCAGTGT
>JARFQC010000214.1 GCA_029287965.1 Arenicellales bacterium | reverse complement strand
CGAGTACATTGCAGATACCCAGGTCTGGTCACTTAACCGTGAACGGGAACTCGGCGTGCTGACCAATGACACAACCGGAATGGTGACCGCCGACCGGGTGCTGCTGGCAACCGGTGCAATGGAACGTCCGGTGCCCTTCCCCGGCTGGACGCTGCCCGGTGTCATGAATGCGGGGGCTGGCCAGATCCTATTCAAAGCGCACGGCATCGTACCTGAAGATGGCATCGTACTGGCCGGGTCAGGACCACTGCTGTTGCTGCTAGCCTGGCAGTACATGCATGCAGGGGTAAAGATCAGGGCCATTCTCGACCTGACACCCATGCACAATCACCTGCGCGCGCTGCCACGCCTGCCACGTGCACTGCTTGCCCGCCACTACCTGACCAAGGGGCTTGCATACAAGAAAGACCTCAAGCAGGCCGGCGTCAGTACACTGCACAACGTTCGTGAGTTGCGAGCAGAAGGCAACGACTGCATTGAATCCGTCAGTTACCTGCACAAGGGTAAACAATGCAGCATCGATACCGGTTTACTGCTGGTGCACTTTGGCGTCATACCACACTCACCGCTGGCGCGTGCTGCCGGCTGCAGTCACTGGTGGGATAAAAGCCAGCAATGCTGGCGCCCGCAACTGGACTCCTGGGGCAGCAGTACGGTGGAAGGCATCCTGGTAGCCGGGGACAGTGCCGGCATAGGCGGCGCCCGCACCGCGGAACATGCCGGGAGATTGTCTGCGCTGCAGGCCATGCATACACTGGGCCTGATACACCGGCGTGAGCGCAACCGGCTGGCCAGGCAGGACCGCAAATGGATGCGCGAAGAATTGCATATACGTCCTTTCCTGGAAGCGTTCTTCCACATCCCGGAGTCATTACTCAGTGTCACCGATGACGACACCATCGTCTGCCGCTGTGAAGAAGTGACTGCAGGCCAGGTTCGCAAAGCTGTTGCAGACGGTCATCGCGACAGCAACCAGGTCAAATTCCTTACCCGCTGCGGCATGGGTCCATGCCAGGGACGACAGTGCGATGCAGCCGTCGCCCATATTGTCGCCAACTCGGGTGGCAGGAACGTGAGTGACGGCGGCCATTATCGCAGCCGTCCTCCGGTTGCGCCGCTGACACTGGGACAGCTCGCCAGCCTGTATCCCGGGGAACAGGAATGAAAACCGATGTACTGATCATCGGCGGCGGCCTGATGGGCTTTTCCACCGCGCTGCAGCTCTCCCTGCGCGGCATACGCTGTACCGTACTGGAAAAGGACAGCCCGGGCCGGCATGCATCGGGGGTCAACGCGGGTGGACTGCGCCAGCTGAATCGCAACCCGGCAGAGATTCCCCTGTCGGTTGCCGCCGCGGATATGTGGCACAACATTGAATCACTGGTCGACTCAGACTGCGACACCCGCTTTCCCGGGCAGATTCGTGTCGCCGAGAATCAAGCGGATATGCAGTTGCTCGAGGAACGCGCGGCGATGGTACGCGCTCTCGGCTTCGAGCATGAAGAGATCATAGACCGGGATGAACTGTACCGGCTGGTGCCGTCGCTGTCGCCGCATTGCATCGGCGGGCTGATCTGCCGCAGGGATGGTTACGGCCGTCCGTTCCATGCACTGGATGCCTTCCGCAGTAAGGCCTGTTCACTGGGCGCCAAACACTATGCATCGACGCGGGTTGACGGTATCGAACATACTGATACCGGCTGGTGTGTCTCAACACCGCGGGGCATCTTCGAAGCCCCCCGGCTGGTCAACTGTGCCGGCGCCTGGGCCGGCGAGATAGCCAGAACGCTGGGAGAACGCGTACCCCTGCAGCCCGGTGCACCGATGCTGATGATTACCGAAAGACTGCCACGTTTTATTGAACCCGTCATCGGCGCAGCCAGCCGCAAGTTGTCTTTCAAGCAAATGCAGAACGGTACCCTGCTGATAGGCGGGGCGCACATGGCGAAGCTGGACCTTGCACACCACAGGTCTGAGATGGACTGGGCCAAGCTCGCCGTGAGCGCACGCACTGTCATGGCTCTGTTCCCGCAGCTGAAGAACGTTCGCATCGTACGTACCTGGGCAGGGATCGAAGGCTTCATGCCTGACCATCTTCCCGTGGTCGGACCAAGCAGCATTCACCCCGACGCCTGGCATGCCTTTGGCTTCTCGGCGCATGGATTTCAGCTGTCACCCGTTATCGGCAAGATTATCTCGCAGCTGATCCTGGACGGTAAGACAGACCTGCCGATCGATGCCTTTAGCATCAGACGCTTCTGACTTCATCAGCGCCCAGGTCCCGGCATGAACTACCGCTTGAGGTACAAATAAAAAACCCGACACGCTGGTCGGGCCCGAAGGGTGTTGCAGAAAAGTTGTTGTTGTTCTGAACTAGCTAAAAGCCAATTCAACAGGCATTACAATAGTGACGTGGTAACCCGGCAATCATACAGGCCGACTTGCAGCCGTTGCCTGGAAAGAGTGACTTCAGGTCCTTGTTCATACACTTGATTGAACCCGTTATCTTTTTTCCACAGGCCTCGATAATGCGTTTTGGTGAAGGTGGGGTTTCGAACTCCGAGTAAAACTCGCGCATGAAGTTGATAACTTCCCAGTGGCAGTCGGTCAGTTCCACACCTTGTTCGTCGGCGATGGCCATCGCCACGTCTTTGCTCCAGCTGTCAAAGTCCGACATGAAGCCATGCTTGTTGAATTCAACGGTGCTGCCGTTTACCTGCATCGTAGTCATCTTGAACCTCCTCTGGTATCAGATATGAATGAGCAGTTGCATGCTGTGTTGATTCGCCATCAGCCTATCCAACTCACTCACTATCTACTGCAGGTGAAGTCCTGTTAGATGATCTCCGAGCCCACTCTCGCCTCCTCTTGCGCGAATGCCTCCTGGACCCTTCAGTGCATGTGCTGATGACGCGCACAGGCGGAGTATACACCCAATTTACGTAGGTGTTCTACCGAGTATTTTAGTCAGGATTAAACAGTAGAGTCCGACCGGGATAAATTATCAAGGGGTGCAATCCTGCCGACAGCTGATATCAGCAATTCCCTTCGCATCGCACCACGACACGTACACAGTTAATACCGGGGAACTGTGATTTCATGCCCTTGAATTTACCTTCACCAGTGTGAATGAGACTCGCACTGTTGCACTGCGACCTTCGGGTGACGTACTCGACAGGCGTAAACCATTCTACCGCCGAACAGCTGGCATCGCCCTTGCCTGCCTGTACACCGGTCTCATAGTTGGCGCATTGCAGGCGAGTATGGGCAACCGCATTTCTGACCGTCCATTTTCCGTTTGCTTGCAAGTCGACTCGTTTTTCGCCGAGCCTGAACTGCTTGGCCTGTTCCTGGCTGGCGGCATTGGCTGCGGAAACCGGTATGTTACTCGAGCTGACTATCGTGTACGCACTCGGTTTCACAGTACCGAATTCATCTACCACCTCCTCTGTAGTGGTACACGAGGCGAGCAGAAGCAATGGCAGTAATCTCCACGCTGACATTATCTCAATCCTGTTGGCTGTTAAAAAATATGCAGCTAGATTAACAAGCTGCATGCGCGGCAGCAATCAGCGCCTGGCTTTGTCGATAAGCAACGCTTTGTTTTCTCGACTATCGGGTTCGGATATTAAAGCGCATAAACAGGAAGCACCCATTACTGATCGAGATGCTTGAAGTAAGTCATCTACAATCCAGTTATATATTTATCATCAGTGTAGATCGGCAAACAATCATAGCCGAAAAATAGGGAATCCTATTCTCCCGCCCATTATTATGACTGCTTACAACCCAGAACAAACATTCGACAAAAAAATATTTGGATCAAGTGATGTGTGTTTGTTTCAATCAGATCACAATTCTCAATGAGGGCAGTTGTTATGCCGCGCGACACAATATTGTTCGATATCAACGAAACGATTCTCGACCTTTCTTCATTGAGGCCAAAGTTCAAGGTGGCTTTTGGTGATGAATCTGTCACGTCAACATGGTTTTCGATGCTTTTACACACATCAACTGTTTGTGTAATAACGGAGACTAAAACCGACTTCGCTACATTAGCTACTACCATGCTTGACATAGTTGCTGCTCGACTGGGAGTTGGATTATCTGATGTGATGCGCGACGAAATACTCGGTGGGTTTTCCAGTTTGCCACCCCATGTTGATGTCAAGCCGGCTCTAATCAAGCTACAGTCGGCCAATTATCGAACGGTAGCTTTCACGAATTCATCACTCAATTTGGTGACTAATCAGATCAATAATGCGGGTCTTACGGAATACTACGATGAAATTGTCTCAGTTGAGGAAACTGGAAGTTTCAAACCAGACCCTATGGTGTACAAATTTGTTGCGAAGCACATAATCCGGCCAATTGATGAGTTACGACT
>JARFQC010000048.1 GCA_029287965.1 Arenicellales bacterium | reverse complement strand
ATCATCATGTGATCCACGGCGTTGCCACCACCACCGCCCACACCGATGACCTTGATTACTGCCTGCTGCTTATTGGTATCCATCAGTTTAAACATCATGTCACCTCCAGGTGCGCTGTTTGTATCATTGTCGATTGTCATTGTTCAGTTACCCCTTGTGTTGCTGTCTGCTGTTGCCTGTTTGCTGCCATTACCACCTTAGAAACTCCCTTGAAACCAGTTCTTCATTTTCTCCATTACGGACTTGAAGACCGGCTTGACCGGCCGGACACGATTCGGATCACCACGATTCTGCTGACCGATATGAATCAGGCCGATGCCAGTTGAATAAATCGGGTTGCACAACACTTCCTTGAGCCCGCCGACGTATTTCGGTACACCCAGCCGGACCGGCTGATGGAACACTTCCTCCGCCAGCTCTACCATGCCCTGGAGCTTCGACGAACCGCCGGTCAGCACGATGCCGGAACCAATCAGGTCCTCGAAGCCACTGCGCCGCAGTTCGGTGAGCACCAGGCTGTACATTTCCTCGATGCGCGGCTCGATGACTTCCGCCAGGGTCTGGCGTGCGACGCGGCGCGGCTCACGATTGCCGACACTCTGTGCCTCGAATATGTCGTCGGGATCGGTCAGCTGGGTCAGGGCGCAGCCGTACTTTTTCTTGATCTCTTCGGCCGCCTGGGTCGGAGTGCGCAGGGCCACGGCGATATCATTGGTGATCTGGTCGCCGGCAATTGGTATGACCGCCGTGTGGCGTATGGAACCTTCCGTAAACACGGCTATGTCGGTGGTGCCACCGCCAATATCGACCATGCATACGCCGAGGTCCTTTTCGTCCTCGTCCAGCACGGCAGCGCTGGAAGCGAGCTGTTCCAGCACGATGTCATCGACCTCGAGGCCGCAGCGCTGGATGCACTTGATGATGTTCTGGGCCGCACTCACCGCTCCGGTGACGATGTGCACCTTGGACTCCAGACGTACCCCGCACATGCCTACCGGTTCCTTGATGCCATCCTGGTTGTCAATGATGTATTCCTGCGGCAGGACATGCAGAATCTTCTGGTCCATCGGGATGGCCATGGCCTGGGCGGCCTCGATCACCCGCTCGATGTCACCGTGGCCGACTTCCTTGTCGCGAATCGCGACCACGCCCTGCGAGTTGAAACTGTTTATGTGCGCGCCGGCAATGCCGGCATACACCGAGTAAATCTGGCAGCCGGCCATCAGCTCCGCTTCCTCGACGGCACGTTGTATCGACTGAACGGTGGATTCGATATTGGCGACCACGCCGCGCTTCATACCGCGCGCAGGGTGATGCCCGATGCCGATCACTTCGAGATCACCGCTTGCGGATACCTCGCCGACGATCGCGAGCACCTTGGAAGTACCGATATCCAGACCGACGATCAGATTGCTGTCATTCTTTTTCACCATATACTGGCTCACTCCGGCACTAACCGGCCTCCGTTTCCTGTGTTTCTTGCCACTGCAGGGCAAATCCGTTCGGATAGCGCAGGTCGACGACCCGCAGCTTTTCATTCATATGTACGAGACTCTGCGTGTAGGCCTGCATGAACCGTTGCAGGCGTTCCTGCAGGTCACGCCGCCCCAGCTTGATATGCATGGCATCATTGGCATCACCCGGCCTGGCCTCGATCTGCCACGCCCCTCTGGCGCTGTAACGCACGGCATCTATGCGCAGGCCTGCGCGTCCCAGGATGCTGGAAAACTGGCGATGCCTGGCCTGTACGATTTCGTGGCTGTCCTGCGGACCGAACCAGCGCGGCAGGCTGGTGTAGGCCGCGGTAGACAATGTGATGACATCCGCGTCTTCGGTTATCCACTGGCTGTCGTTCCAGCGCGCGACCAGCTGGGTCTCACGGAAATTGATCTGCAGCGTATCGGGCCAGCGCCGGCCTACCGACACCCGTGCAACCCACGGCACCTTGCTCAGGTCCGCTTCGAGGCGCTCGAGATCCAGGGCAAAAAAGTTCTTGCCGACATACGGGGTCGCGACATCCTGCAGCGCTTCGCGCGATACGTTCTGGAATTCCCCGATAAAGCTGATGCGCTGCACCGGCAATCTGTCAGTCTGCAGCAGGTAGTCGGCCAGGTACAGCATCAGCCCGCCGAAGACGATCACGAACACGAGGCTGATCAGCAGACCGGCACCCCGTTGTGATTCAGGCCTGTGTGCGCGCATATCAGTCAACGGCCGTCTCCAGTATGCGCAGACAGAGATCGGCAAAATCCAGTCCCTGCTCGGCGGCCGCCATCGGCACCAGCGAGTGCGAGGTCATGCCGGGCACTGTATTGACCTCGATCAGGTATGGCCGCTGCGCCTTGTCCAGCATCAGGTCGACCCGGCCCCAGCCACTGCAGGATGTCGCCTCGAATGCCTTGCGGGCCAGTTCCTGCAGGGTTGCTTCCTGCTGCTCCGGAAGGCCGCAGGGACAGATGTAGCCGGTATCGTCGCTGACGTATTTCGCCTCGTAGTCGTAAAACTCCCCTGCTGCTTCGAGGCGGATCAGCGGTAAAGCGTCGTTGCCAAGTATGGCTGCCGTCAGCTCTGTGCCTTCTATCCATTGTTCGGCGATGACGACATCATCGAGTTCCCGGGCCGCCTGCCATGCCTGCTGCAATCCTGACCAGGAGGTGGCCTTGCTGATACCGATGCTGGAGCCCTCGCGGGCAGGCTTTACCGCCAGCGGGTAGCCGATATGCGTGACGGCATCTTCGAGATCCTGTTCATTGCCGAGCAGTACGAATTCCGGTGTGGGCAGGCCGATGCCTTTCCACAGCTGCTTGGTGCGGCGCTTGTCCATGGCGATCGCAGAGCCGAGCACACCGCTGCCGGTATACGGCAGACCGAGCACTTCAAGCGCGCCCTGGATGACACCGTCCTCGCCCCAGCGGCCATGCAGGGCAATGAATACCCGGTCAACAGCGGCTTCTTCCAGCGCTGCCAGTACATGGCGATCCCGTGCATCAATGCCGCGCGCATCCACACCGCGGGACTTGAGCGCTTCGAGTACAGCCTGACCGGACTGCAGCGAAATCTCACGCTCCGCCGAAGGGCCACCCATCAGTACAGCCACTTTGCCGAAATCCTGCGTCATGCTGCCGCCTCCCCGATGATGCGCACTTCAGGCTCAAGGGAAACGCCGGTGTCCTCTGCGACACGCTCGCGCACGTAGCCGATCAGGTACTCGATATCCGCCGAACTTGCCCCGCCTTTATTCAGGATGAAATTGGCGTGCTTGTCCGATACGCAGGCATTGCCATGACAGTAGCCTTTCAGACCGCAGGACTCGATCAGGCGTGCGGCGTAATCATGCGGGGGATTCTTGAACACGGAGCCGGCATTGGCGGTACCGATCGGCTGGGACTGGTTGCGCTTGTCCAGCCACGCACGCACCCGGCTGCGTGACTCCTCGCTGATGCCATGCTCGAGCTTAATTGTCGCCGAAACGAACCATTCATCTTCAATCCCGCCGACATGGCGGTAACTGATATCAAAATCATCTGCCGTACGCTGGTGCAGGTTGCCCTGCCGGTCCAGGGTTTCAACGGATTCGACGATCTGCCAGGTTTCACTGCCAAACGCGCCCGCGTTCATGGCCAACGCACCGCCCATGCTGCCCGGTATCCCGGCCAGGAATTCTGAACCGTGCAAATCCTGGCGCCCGCAGAAGCG
>JARFQC010000122.1 GCA_029287965.1 Arenicellales bacterium | reverse complement strand
GTTGTCACGCACGGAGAACTGCCATTGGCCGGATGTTTCGCTCGCAGTAACGGTGATTACCGGTGCGGCATCAGCGCGGAACTTGATCGCGTTGGAGAACAGGTTCTGGAACAGCTGCTTGATCTGTCGCGCATCGGCATTGAGGGTAGGCAGGTCGTCCGCTTCCAGGGTCGCGCCTGTTTCCTGGAACAGTTTTTCCAGGCTGGTTGCCGCGCTGTCGGCGAGATCGCTGAAGTCGACCTGCTCGAAGCTTTCGCCGCGCGTGCCGACTCGTGAGTACTCCAGTATATCGTCGACCATGGACTGCAGCCGGTTGCTGCTCTGGGTGATGTGATCCATGTAGCGGTTGGCGTCTTCGTCTAGATCGTAGCGGTCGCTCAGCAGGCGTGCATAGCGGGTAATGTAGCTGAGCGGTTCCTGCAGATCGTGCGAAGCGATGTAGGCGAACTTTTCCAGGTCGGCGTTGGAGCGGCTCAGCTCCTCGGCATTGCGTGACAACCGGTTGACCACGTCCTTGAAGTGGCTGATGTCGCTGACCATGCCCTCGAAATAATCATCCCCGTCAGGATTGGATACCAGCCAGAAACTCAGCCGCAGCCAGATGGGCTGCTGCGTTTCGCTTATCGCCAGCTGGGCATCGAAATCGTCCAGCCGGAAGCCCTGCCGGACTGCGGAAGAAATGCGGGTCTGGGCTATGTCCCCGGATAGCAGGTCGGCGAGCATACCGGTCTGGCTGTCGCGCGTGATGCGGAAAATGTCGGCACAGGCATCGTTCATGCACTGCATGGTGCCGTCCTTGCTCAGGCGGAATACACCGACGGGCAGCCGTTCGAGCAGGGGTGAGGCGTCATCAATGGAATCTGTTGCCGTAGCGGGCGGTTCGAAGGCCTTGCGTACTGCTCCCGGCAGGTTGAGAAAGCCGGCACTGCCCTTGACCACGTAGCCATCCGGCCCGTCTGCGCCCATTGCGCTGATGGCAGGCTGGGCACTGTCGGAACTGAACATGATGATCGGGCAGTCGGGGTGCTGGCGGCGCAGGCTTTGCATGATGCGTGCGCCGTCTGCCCAGTTGAGTTTTGCCTCGATGATGGCGGCATCGAAGCCGCCATGGGCAAGGTTGTCAGCGAATTCTATGGCATCGCTGACAAGGATAATTTCAGAGGTGTTGAGCTGATCCTGAAGGACTAGAGCGGCGAGTTCGCCGTCATGTGGATTGTCATCTACAAGAAGTAATTTCGGATGCGCAGGAATCATTTAATGGTTGTGTGCCCCGAAGGTCATCCACGCTGCATTACTGCCAGCCACTTGCGCGAAGAGTATAAAGAAATTCAGATACTTATGCAAAATGTGAGTCATTCCCGATCTGGCCTGTCACTTACCCCTGACAAGAGCATAGTTGATGCTGAAGAATTTTCCTGTTCAGGTCTCCGGTTCCATGATTGGAAAGCGCGTGGTCAGCAGATACATCACATCTTCGTCGAAGCGCGCAGAGTTGACCTGCACGAAATGGGCAATATGGTCTTCGGTGATGTCCTCACCATCTACAATGCCCTCCAGCAGGTCGAGAATATCGTCGCATTCGTCGATGCCATAGTGGGCGCGCATGCCGCCGAGTGCATCGCAGGCGGCCATCACCCTGCCCGTCGCATCGCCGGCTTTCTGCCTGAATTTCTGTTCCTTGTTTTCCTGTTCCTGGTAGGTCGCCTGGGAGGAGGCAGCCGCGTCGCGGTACTGCATGATCAGGATCATGATGCTCTGCTGAATGAACTCGTCCATCCAGGCCTTGCGCCTGGTGGAAAAATTATCCAGCCCGGCATCGATGTAGTCTGCAAGCTTGTCCTGGTCGGCTATGTTGGATACGTACTTCCTGATTTCGGCATCGATATCGTGCTCGCCATTGATGATCTGCTTGAGGGTGCTGACGACCCAGTCTTTCTGGGCCTCGATGGCGATGGTTTCGATTCGCTTCCAGTTCCTGTCGCGATCGCCCTCATTGAGAAAATCTTCTACTGTTTCAACAGTTTCGACATCGTAACCGTCATCGGATAGACCAAAGCCGGGATCCTCCTGCTCGTCTTCTACCTCGTGAACGGAGTCCGAGGGGGCAAACAGCATCTTGCGGGTCACCCAGGTGCCGGCCGCCTCGTCCAGGGCACCGCCTTCAGCAAACAGCTGCCCATCGGCAAGGTCGCGGATGGCATTCGCCATCTCTTCATTGAGGTCGTTGTCGGTATCGAAATACATGTGGGCGTCTTCCGGGTTTAGCAGACCTATTTACAGTACCACGCGGTTCTGTTCAAGGCGGATGCCCGATTAATCGCCGGGGATGCCGACAGCAGGCTTCGAACGGTATAATTCGGGCATTCCCGGTTTGCTGAAAAACAACCAGAAAGATGAAGGCATTTCGTTCGTTGCTCGTGCTGGTCGCAGCGCTGTTCCCTGTGCTCAATGCGCCGGCTGCAGAGATGCGTTTCAACGATATGTGGAAAGAAGGCGATCGCTACTACCTGCGTTCGGAAAGCTACATCGAAGCGCCACCGGGGCTGGTGTTCGAAACGCTGCTCGATTACGAAAACTTCTACCGCATTTCCGGCGGCATCAAGGAAACCCGTTTCCTGGCGCCGGATGCGGATGGCAGGATGCGTGCCTACTCGCGGGTCGAGAGCTGTGTGCTTTTTTTCTGTCGCAGTGTCGAAAAAGTGGAGCATGTGACGGTCGTATCAGAGCAGGAGATTGTGCTCGACTCGATCCCCGAACTGAGCGACTTCCGCTACAACCATTCGCGCTGGCTGATCCGGCCCGAAGGCACGGGTACACGGCTGGGTTTTGAAATGGACATGGAGCCGGACTTCTGGATACCTCCGCTGGTCGGCCCCTGGGCGATCAAGATGAAGCTGGAATCGTCGGCGATGACCATGGCGCGGCGGGTTGAGGAGATGGCCCGTACCGGCAGGAAACTGACTGAGTTCAATATCAAGTAGCTGCGCAGCGGCATCTGCTTGTTCGTCATTCCGGACGCCGCGTAACTATATCCCGAATCCAGACTGATTCATGCAACATGGATTCCGGCTTTCGCCGGAATGACGCAGTAAGGGCTTTCGCTGCAATGCCGATAAGACCAGTGATTCGCTAGAAGGTATAGAGCAGACTCAGTGAAGTCATGGACGTGTCATCGATACCTTCCAGATCATAGTACTCATACTCGATTCGCCCGCTTACCTTCATGATCTGCAGGCGCGCGCCAATGCCATAGACCGGGTCGGTACCGGACGTCTTGGTGGAGACGGAACCGATGGACAGTTCATTTTCCCAGGCAGCCAGGCCTAACTTGCCGAACAAACCGACGGGTCCGAGGCTCAGGCCCACCAGGCCGAAGCCATCCCAGGCCGATTGCTTGAACTCGGTG
>JARFQC010000103.1 GCA_029287965.1 Arenicellales bacterium | reverse complement strand
GTGGTGTTCGGCGAAGGTGCCCACCTGCTGTGCCAGGAACGCGGTTTTAGCAGATTGTTCCAGCGCATTGCACCACTTGAATGCCTGTTCAAGATTGTTGCCCTGTGCATACACACCGTGGCCGCGCACGACCACGACAGGGTATTCCGCCAGTGCCGTGGCAATGAGTATCGGTGAATGTTCAAAGTAGCCCTTGTAGCTGATGGAGACGACCGGGACGAGGGGGAAATACAACAGGCCTTCCAGGTCGACCGGACGAAAGTCCTCGCCGTCCAGCGTCAGGGCGATGGTATAAGGGTTATGGCAATGGATGACAGCATGCGCTTCCGGATTGTGCCGGTAGACAGCACGGTGAACGTGCTGATCCTGCGATGCTTTTTCGATATGCGCATCGTCCATCGTGCAGTGCACCAGGTCGTGTGTTTCCAGCAGGTCGGCGCATGCTCCGGTAGGTGTGATCATGAAGTCGCCGTCAACACGGTAGGAGATGTTTCCGCTGTGGGAATCGTTGTGTCCGTATTGCCTCAGCAATGAATAAAAACGGACCAGGGCTTGCTTGTTATCCATGGCATAATGATGCCTGATAAACCAGCGGCCGTCATCTCGATACTCGATCAGCCAGGCATGCCAGACAACGACACCCACGCCCATTCACCCAGAGACTACCGGCCGGGTTTCGAATGGAAATTTCTCGCCCCCGCATACTGGGTATCCTGGTTCTTCATTGCGCTATTACGGATACTGGTGCTGCTGCCCTTGCCGGTCACACATGCCATCGGGCGCTGGCTGGGCAGGGTGTATTACCGCAGCAACGAGAAGCGCCGGCGTATCGCCGGGATCAACGTCGCCCTGTGTTACCCGGAAATGGACAGCCAGGCGCAGGACAGGCTGGTGCGTGATCATTTCGAGGCATTCGGTGCCAATGTGTTCGATCTGGCGATGGTGTGGTGGGCGCCGCAGCGGCGCCTGAACCGGCTGACCCGTTTTCATGGCCTGGATGACTATCGCGAACTGCTGGAGTCCGGCCGCAATGTCATACTCGTCACCGGCCACCTGGTTACGGTCGATCTCGGCGCACACATCATGTCGCAGTTCAAGCCCGGCGTGACGATGATGAAGCCACTGAAAAACCCCCTGCTCAACTGGCTGATCAGCCGGGGCCGCCACCGTCATGGCAACCTGCTCTATGAGCGCAGCCAGGGTTTGCGACCGCTGGTGCGCCAGTTGCGCAAGGGGCGTCCCTGCTATTTCATCCCGGATGAGGATTTCGGTGCCCAGGCGGCTGTTTTTGCACCATTCTTTGGGATACAGAGCTGGACGGTGACTTCCCTGTCCAGGCTGGCAAAACTGGGCAATGCCGTCGTCATGCCCGTCTTCACCCACAGCCTGCCGGGCGGTCGTGGCTACGAGGTATTTGTAGGACCCGCCATGAATGATTTTCCTGCCGGTGATGACATCGCGGATGCCACGGCGATGAACGCGGTACTGGAAACCGGCATCGACAGGATGCCGGCCATGTATGCGTGGACCTTCAAGTTGTTCAAAACGCGTCCTGAAGGCGAGGAGAATCCGTACCCGTGAAGAACAAGATGCATTTCATGCATCCCCGCTACTGGTTGCTGTGGCTCGGCTTCGGGCTATTGTGGCTGATCAGCCTGCTGCCCTACCGGCTGCTCGCATTTCTCGGGCGGGGGCTGGGTAGTTTGCTGTTTTTACTCGCGGGTCGTCGTGCCCACATCGTCGACACCAATCTGCGTCTGTGTTTTCCCGAACTGGCCGACGGGGAACGCGAAAAACTGAAAAAGCAGCACTTCAAGGCGCTGGGCCAGGCGGTGATCGGTACGGGTATCAACATGTTTGCCTCGCACCGGCGACTGATGCGGCTGACACGTGTGCGCGACCGGCAGTATTTTGATACGGCCATAGCTGATGGTAAACCGGTCATCCTGCTGGCGCCGCATTTCGTTGGTATGGAGATCGCCGGCCTGGTGCTGGCGCCCGAACGTCACATGCTCAGCATGTACCAGCCCATCCGCAATCCGCTCGTCGACTACATGGTCAGGCGCGGACGCGAGCGATTCGGCGGCATCATGATCGATCATCGCGCGCCGATGCGTCAGACCGTACAACTCGTACGCAACGGCAGCCCTTTCTATTACCTGCCGGACCAGGACCCGGGCTCAGGCGACAAGGTGTTTGCACCGTTCTTCGGCATCCCAGTCGCCGTCACCCCGGGCTTTTCGAAATTCGCCCGCCTGACCCGCGCAGAAGTCATTCCCTGTTTTACAAAACTGCTGCCGAAAGGAGCCGGTTTCGAAGTGATCTTTCTGCCACCGCTGACGGACTTCCCCAGCGGCAACCTCGAGGAAGACGCACGCCGTATGAACGAGACCATCGAACAGGGCATAGCCGATATGCCGGAACAGTACTTCTGGGTACACCGGCGCTTCAAGTCCAGGCCGGATGGAGAACCTCGTCTTTATTAATTATGCCGGATCAGTTTGTATCGAAGAGACAGATCAAGTTGTCATTCGGATGTTAAAAAGATACTTTCACCCATAAACCAACAATAAGGTGTTACCCAATGCGTCATGCAAACAGTTTTTATCGGCTGATTGCCGTTGCGAGCCTGCTTAATGCCGGGTTAACCGTACAAGCAATCGCAGACGAAGCAAACGAATTCACTGTAACCGGTGATCTGCGGGCGGGCTGGCTGGAATACGATTACAGCAACCCGAATGGTGATCCGGCGATCAACAAGGGGCACAAGGATTCGGAAGGCTTTTATATAGTCCCGAAGCTGTCGGTGAACACACCGGAGTACAACGGATTCAGCGGCAGGGTGACGTTTGCCGGTGCCACGGACCTTGGCATAAACGACCCGGAAAAAGCGGAACGCCTGTTCGTGTTCGACCCGGTAGAGAACAAGGACTTCGCCATCCTGCAGGAACTGTTCGTCGAATTTAACAACGACCAGAACCACCTGCTGGTCGGGCGTAACGAAATCTATACGCCGATGATCGAGCATGATGACTACTACATGCTGGCAAACAGCTTTGCTGTCGCGCATTACAAGAACAGTTCATTCAAGAGCACCGGGCTGCATGCCGGTTATTTCTACGAAATGGCCGGTGTCTGGGACAGTGGCGCGAATGGTACGGAGTTCAACTCCATGTCGAAAGCCAGTTTCGTTCCGCAGGAGAACAAGGATGCTGCCGGTGACAAGGGTGTCTATTTCCTCGCCGCTGATTACAAAAACGACGAGCATCATGGCCAGCTGTGGAACTACTACGCGACTGACCTGTACAACACGCTTTTCGCCCAGTACGACTGGATGCCTAAAACGGGTAGTGTGAGTCACGACCTGGGTGTTCAGTACATTGACTTTTCCCAGGTCGGCAAGCTGAAGAGCAGCGAAACTGATATCGACTACAACATCTTTTCACTGCGTTATAACGCAACGCTGGATAATGGCTGGGCGTTCCAGTCGGGTGCGGCCAAGTACAGTGACGGCGATGGCCAGGGCTCAACGCTTGGTGCCTGGGGTGGATATCCCTACTTTGCCAACGGCATGATCTTCCATTTCTTCGAGGCCGGCTCACTGCGTGACGCAGCATCTTTCAAGGTGCAGGGTGGCTACGACTTCTCCAAGTCCACCAGGGCCAGGACCGGCCTCTACGTCCGCTATACCTACTATGACCTGAATCCGGAGTATTCGATCAGCTCGGACGGACAGCCCCAGGATTTTATGAAGATGCTTGGCATCCAGCTGAAACAAAGCTGGTTGAAGGGCGGTTACTTCACCGGCACCTATGAACAGCACGACATAGACAACGAACCGAATGTCTGGGCGCTGCGCCTGATTGGTGGATACAAGTTTTAACCAGGAACAACAACGCGTATCGCGCAATCTTGTAAGTAATGCCTCGCGTGGATTCACAAAAACCAGCCATGTCATATGCGTCATGACCTGGTTGTCACCAGACGATAACAACTTCAAATATTCGAAGGAGAAGCAACGATGAAACAATTGAATCAAAAACTGCTGCGCACCGGTTTGGCAGTAGTCATTGCAGTCGGCGCGGTTGTATCGCAGACGGCTGCTGCACTGGAACCCGCCAAGGTAGAAGCTGCACTTAAAGATGCCTATAACAAGTACAAGGGGCTGCAGGAAGGCGCGAATGCTGACTATATCCCGGTGCTGGCCAAGGTCGATCCGAACATATTCGGTATTACTCTGGTCACGACTGACGGCAAGGTTTACTCGGTTGGCGAC
>JARFQC010000101.1 GCA_029287965.1 Arenicellales bacterium | reverse complement strand
GGCTACAACGACATCATTAACTGGATGACTGACAACAAGATACTATCCATTGCAGCTGCCGCCGCGACATTCGCCGTATATCTCGGGCTCCACTTCTGGGTTCGGAAGCGCACTACAGCGACCATCATGAAGAGGATACCGTTACAGATAGGCCCCGGTGATCCGGATCTACGCCTTGCATTCAAGCGTACCACTCGATTTGATCGCAGTATTTTCCAGCGCAGTCCTGCTGGCTGGGGCAAGCGCGCAATCAAGCGTCTCGAAGCCATTATCCTGTCTGCCAACCAGCAGATTGAGCACCTGAATGACCGTTATGCCGACCCGGCGGGTAAAAACCAGGAAATGGCATCGCTGGGCGTAACGCCTGACGAAACAGCCTGATTTAAACAGCAGTAATACGTGTTTCCAGTCGGCCTATCCCGTCGACTTCACAGGCAACCAGGTCACCAGGCTTGAGAAATTCCGGCGGCTGACGGGCAAAACCCACACCCTCGGGCGTACCGGTCGCGATGATATCACCGGGTTGTAGCGTCATGCTCTGCGACAGGCGGTGAATGATCTCGGCGCAGCCGAATATCTGGTGGCGCGTATTCGAATCCTGCTTCAGTTCTCCGTTCACCCATGAGCGCAGGCCCAGATCCTGGGGGTCATCGATTTCATCCGGGGTCGTTATGACCGGTCCCATGGGGCAGGCGCCATCCAGGCTTTTACCAATGAAGTACTGCTTGTGCCTGAATTGCAGGTCCCGCGCAGAGAGATCATTGACAACCGTGTAGCCAAAGACATGTGCCAGTGCATTCTCCCGCGCTACATGTCGCGCTTTTCTGCCGATGATCATGGCCAGTTCAACTTCCCAGTCCAGTTCCGTGGTCACCGAACTGTCGAGCATCATCTGCCCTTCCGGACCGATGACGCTGCCGATTGCCTTGGTGAAAACAATCGGGTCTTCCGGCAGCTTGATATCCCGCTGCCTGCTCTGCGCAGACTCGATGGCATGTTCGGCATAATTCCATCCCAGGCAGATGATGTTCTGGCGCGGTACCGGTATAGGGGCCTTATAGCGGGCGATGTCGTTGGGGTACTTGCAGTGGTCTGGCGCAGAATTGGCCCATTCAGACAGCATGGCCAGCGTCGCTTCGCCAGATTCAATAAGCGACTGCATCGTGAGCAGATGGCCGAACTGAGTATCAAGCGCAGGTATAATTACACTATCCCCGGCTAGCATACCGGGCAGATCGGCTTGTTCGGTGTTATAAGTACACAATTGCATAATGCATCAACCCGCAGCAGGAATATAAAAAAAGATGATCGATGATCCGTCGAGTATTGTAGTCGAAACCGATCCCCAACCGCTTGCCAGTGTGATCTGGTTGCATGGCCTGGGCGCGGATGGACATGACTTCGAAGGCATAGTGCCCATGCTCGGGATACCTGCTGATCTGCCAACCCGATTCATCTTTCCGCACGCCCCGGTTAGGCCGATTACGGTGAATGGCGGGATGCGCATGCGTGGCTGGTACGATATACGCAGCATGGGCATCAACGAGGAGGAAGATGCCGAGGGTGTGCGCGAGTCGGCAGCGATCCTTGCTGACTTGATTGCGGCAGAGATGGCAGCGGGTATTCCGCCGGAGAAGATAGTCGTTGCCGGTTTCTCCCAGGGTGGTGCCATCGCCCTGTTTCAGGGGCTCAGGCAACCGGATAAACTGGCCGGCATCCTGGCCTTGTCTACCTACCTGCCGTTGGCCAGCACCCTGCAAGCCGAGATTGCACCGCAGGCACGCGGACTGAAAGTATTCATGGGGCATGGTACGCAAGATCCCATCGTACCTGTCCACCTCGGTGAGATGACTCGCGACCTGCTTACTGACAACGGCCTGGATGTGAGCTGGAACAGTTACACCATGGCGCACTCTGTTGTACAAGAGGAAATAGCCGATATCGGCCGCTGGCTGGCCAGTGTACTGAACACGTAAGCTTTAGCTGCCCCCACCGGCGATAAAGTTTTCCAGCGCATCAATCGGCAGCGGACCTATCTGGCGTGCGACGATTTTCCCTGCGGGGTTGTAGATAAAAAAGGTTGGTGTGCCGTAAAACATGCCGCCGCCAAACTTCATTAGCTCTTCGATCTTCATTTCTATCAGTAGATTGGGAAAGCTCAGGTCATGCCGTTCAACGAAGTCCCTGGCCAAATCGCGTTTCTTCCACCCGTCTATTGAAACGCCCAGGACGATGGCATCCTTGTCCTTGTGATCGAGGTGGAAAAACTCCATGGTCTGTATTTCTGCGTTGCAGATGGGGCAGTCGTGTTCCCAGATGGCGACCACGGTCCATTTCCCGTTGCCGATAAATTCACTGACGTGACGCTCAGCGCCGTTGAAATCACGCAAGGTCAGATCCGGTGCCGCTGCGATGGCGGAGGCAGGGAGGAACAGGGTAAGGAGTAGAAACAGAAGTCGCATAGTCGTTACATTCTCACGTAGCCCTGCTGGACGAGTTTCTCAACCTCGCTAGGGCCAAAGGGCACACGATCGATAAAATCGGGGAACGTCTCGTTTTCCAGGCCTAGCGAACGAATCATCGAGTCGCAGACTTTGACATCCAGGATGCCTCGCTTATCCAGTTCTGCGGCACGGTCGACCAATGACATGTAGCGCCGGTAATTGCTCCCCGCAAAATAGCCTATTTCGGGGCCATGCAGGACAAGCGCGAGATCCGGGGTGTCTTCGCTGGTCATGATCTTGTCTGCCAGGTCGTCGATACGCTTGAGCAGTTCCACCATCTTGTCTTCTTCATGTATCACTACATCGAACACGTATCGTGTTTGCAGTTGTTCCACGTCCGGCTTTGCCGCGCTGATGCTGACTGTACCGGAGGGGGTGTTGGCGACGCGTGGTGAATGCGATACCAGTAGCAAAAGCAGGATGGTTATGACTACCAGGATAATGAAATAAATGCTGAGCGTGCGTGTCATGTGTATATCTGTCTGTGACGAGCGGGAAGGCTATAATAACAGGCATTTTATCCAGAGAGCCCCACAGGAAACCAGCAAATGATAAGGAATTACACATGCCCCCCGGCACTGGAGTCGCTTGCCCAGGCAGATCTCGGCCTGCAGCAGAAGAGCTGGCTGGAACAGGCAATTGAGACTCCCGGGCCGAACGAATCAGCTAACCGGGCGCGTGTAGTCGTTGCCGGCAATGCACAGGCAATTGAACAGCAGATTGATGCCCTGTCATTACCCGCCTGGCAGGCGGAACATGAAAAGAAAACCGACGCTGGCGTATCCATCTTCAGTGAGCACAACGGCCCGGTCATCCTCGTCAGGTGTCCGGAGAAAGACACGGATCCCCAGGGCATGCTGCAGCTGGACAGCGATTACGCCCAAGCCCGGGATGTCATGGGGGAGGTGGTTGCCCGGCTGAAAAAACTGGCACCTGATGTGGTGTCCATGGATTTTCAGGCATGTAGCCGTGACCAGGTTATCGGTTGCCTGGCGGGTATGGAAATATCCACTTATAACTACCGTTCCAATCGAGGCGATGCAGAGGACAGCGAATTTCTGCCAACTCTTGAAGCAGGGGTCGAGCAGTCCTGGATCAACGAGGCCATCGCAACCGGGCAGGCAGTCAATACCGCCCGCCACCTGGTCAATCTCCCGGCGGCCGATCTCCATCCCGGGAGTTACAGTGAACTGCTCGGCAACCTGTTCCGTGGCTCGGCCGCCACGCACGTCACGGTATGGAACAGTGAAAAGCTGCAGGAAGAACGCATGGGTCTTATGCTCGCCGTAGGGGCCGCTGCAGAACACGGTCCCTGCCTGGTGCATATCCGTTACAGGCACCCGGATTGTGATGACGCACCGATAGCACTGGTCGGTAAAGGGATAACCTTTGATACCGGCGGGCTCGATCTCAAGCCCTCGGCTTTCATGCGCTATATGAAAAAAGACATGGGCGGGTCGGCAGCACTGGCCGGTCTGGCAGTCTGGCTGGATCGGGTAAGGCCAGCTGTTTCTGTCGATATTTACCTCGCTATCGCTGAGAATGCTGTGGGCCAGAAGGCCTTCCGGCCCGGTGACATACTCACGGCCCGCAATGGTAAAACTGTCGAAATAGATAATACCGATGCTGAAGGGCGCCTGGTGCTGGCCGATGCGCTGTCACTGGCCGTGTCCCAGGAAGGACCTGACAAGCCTGAGCAACTAATCGACGTGGCAACATTGACGGGTGCTGCCCGGGTCGCACTGGGTCTCAAGGTAGGTGTGATGTTCGCTACGGACGACAACCTGGCCGGGCAGCTGATTGAGGCGGGCAATGATGCCGGCGATCCCTTGTGGCGTTTGCCGATGGTGAAAGCCTACTCCGGTGAGCTGAAGTCATCTGTAGCCGCATTGGTCAATTCTTCAACCAGTCGTTTTGGCGGCGCGATCACTGCGGCGATGTTTCTCGCCGAATTCGTCGGGACTGTGCCGTGGGCGCATATCGACGTGAATGCCTGGAACGAGTCGTCCGATGGTGCAGTGAGCGGACCGGGTGGCAACGGTCAGACGGTCCAGTGCCTGATCGAGTATCTGCGTTCCCGGGTTGGCTGATCTTCCCCGGTGTTTTTCTTAACCCCGCTGTGCACCCCAGCGTGACGCAAGCAGGGAACCCGACAGGTTATGCCAGATACTGAATATCGCACCGGGCAGGGCGGCCGCGGCGGAAAAATATTTAAGCGCCAGGGCAACGGCGAGGCCTGAATTCTGCATGCCGACCTCGATCGCCAGTGTTCGGCTCGTAACCCTGTCCATTCCCATCGCACGCGGCACCCAGTAGCCGACGACAAGGCCGATGGCATTGTGCAGCATGATAGCAATGATCAGTGGTGTACCCAGGTCGCCGATACGTCCATGATTCAATGCAACGATAATCGCGATGATCACGACGATAGCCAATACGGAGACAAGCGGAAACACCGGTCTGATGCGACGCATGTACTTGCCTAGCAGGGTATTCAGAGTCGCGCCGAGCAGGACTGGCACGATGACGATCTTCAGTACGTCGATCAGCATGTCGATGATGGGCACAGGCACCATCTTGCCGACATACAACCAGGTGAGTGCCGGCATCATGGCGAAGGCGACAAGCGTCGACAGCATCGTCAGCGACACGGATAGCGCGACATTGCCGCGGGCAAGATAGCAGACCACATTCGAGGCTGTTCCACCCGGCGCACAGCCAACCAGTACCATGCCTATCGTCAATGCCGACGAGAGTCCCATGGCCTTGGCCACCAGGAATGCCGCCAGCGGCATGATGGTGTATTGCAGCAGCACACCTGTCCAAAGCAAGCGCGGTTTTTTCAGGACATTCGAGAAATCCCTGAATGTCAGCGTCATCCCCATACCAAACATGATGACGACCAGGAGTGGAATGATGGCACTCTTCATCGGCGTGAACACACCGGGGAACAGGTATGCCACCAGGGATAGCAGGATCGCCCATAGCGGGAAAAGGCGGGTAAAACCGGACAGCGACAAAATATTTTCTCTCAGGTCGGGAACCGGGTGTATTCTAGTCGATCTGAATCAATGATGGCCTGTAATTCTGTTACCTGAAATAGAGATATAGCCATTCCAACTATAACCAGAACCACCCATTGCGAGGAGCAGGAAATGCCATCAACCTACCAATCCATCCATATCAATGCCCCGATTGATACCGTCTGGGAGATAGTCAGCCATTTTCACGATATGTCGTGGACGCCAAATGTCATCAGCAGCTGCGAGGCAGTCGGTGATACACATGGTAGAGAACCGGGAGCAAAACGTATCCTCAACGAGGCCTTCCACGAAACCTTGCATGAGGTCGATCTTGGCAGCCACACAGTCCAATACTCAATCGATGACGGGCCGTCGCCTGTGTCAGCGAACGATGTGACTAACTACTACGGTGAAATTCACCTCGTCCCGGTAACAGCGAGCAACAGCACGGTAGTCGAATGGAAGTCTTCGTGGGAGTCAGACAGCGAGGATGCCGTTGAATTCTGCAGCACTATCTACAGCGCACTGCTCGGTGAGCTTGCGACGACATTGGAGCAGCAGTGATTTCCGGTTTACCTGACAGGTTCGACTGGCTGCATCATGGCTCTGTTGCCGGAGTATTGGAATGCAGAACAACAGCAGCGACCTGGGTAGATTTGTAATCTACTGATACTGTCTGGTTCTTGATGTGTAGACGTTGCGATTTGTCTTACAGCGATTCAGCGAAAAAATTTGTAGACGTCACAAGTTGTTAATGTCTGGTATGAGCTAAATAGCAGACGCCTGGAATAGATTCTTGAACTACCGGGTTTGGCCACAACCAGTCCTTGAGGGCAGTATTGTTTTTCTAAAACACATTAATACGAAATACTCAGTTGTTCGGCCAATCTACCTCTGTAGCTTGGCGTGAATAGAGTGCATATCATTCGTAAACCTGATTAGCCTATATCTCCTTCAATTTCTGTTCTGTGTTTCTTGGATGAAACGGCTCTTATTACAGCGATAATGCCGATTAATAAGGTGAGTAGTAAGCCAACACCGAGGCCAATGGCGCCAGCCAGTAGTGGCCTGTACCAGTTCGAGCTGGCTACTATGAGCGGCTTCACAATCACTTGGGTGGAATCCACGAACAGATCACTAGTATTCAGAACAGCATAAGCGTCCAGCTCTTTCTGGATACCCCCAATGCGTGCAGATGCATTATCAATGCCCTGTTGCAGGGCTAGCATGGCAATAGGGTTATCAGCCTTTTTAAATTGCTCCTGTAAAGTGTCACGTTGCCCGATAAACTTTTCCAGATTATTTTGCAGGGTTGTCATCCTTTGTGTCTGCACCTTTTTCAACTTATCCAGTCTGTTATTCTGGAAATCAATTTCCATCTGGGCCAAGGCCGAAAGATACTGTTTTGTCTGCTCGTCTCCCTTGGCGGTACCGGTTATCGTGACGACATCGCCTTCAACCAGAATTTTCATCATGGCAGATCGAGGGTATTCACCTCGCATATCCCGGGCGTCCTGCCTGAGCCTGGCCTTTAATTGATTTACCCCGGCCAGTGGGACCGAGTTTGGTTGATCCGGAGTGGCGAAGGTACCCAGTTTGAACTTGATCAAACCGATATTCCTTTCTGTGGTGACTGCCTGGCTTGCAAGGCCAAGTAGTGCACATGCGATGGGAATAATTATCAATAGATACTTGATGTCGAGTAGGGCATCAAATGCTTTCGGGGCGGCCTCTGCTACTTTTTCTTCTGCTTCATCAACGATTTTCATTGGAATACTCTAGTCAGTAAATATGAGAATCTCATCATGGGGATTTCCTGATGTATGGGGAATATTATACATCCAAGGCAGTACGTCCCCATAAGAAGTCGAGGTGAACAAGTAAATACAAATGACAGGAATATTAGATCAACCTTAATGACCCTCATGGGACGTTAGGAGTAGTTTCGATGCTGTCATGAAAATACTGTTGAAGGCGGCTCAGAGTATTAACGAATGGTCATAGCAGTCATTCAGTAGAAATAGAAAAATGCGCCCACCAGGACCGTCTTGTAGTACTGTAACCGAGTTAAACACCAATCAATCAACTTGTTTTTGGAGGACGACATGTCCCACATGAAATTCCAGCTAACATACATGACGAAGTACACGAAGTAGATAGTCGTGCATGACAGATTTAAGGACTCAACCACCTCCACTTAGAAAACTATCACCCGTTATTTTCTTCCAACGAACCAGTAGTTTGTCTTCTCAACCTATTAGACGATCGGCCTATTTTTTGGAGCAGCCACATGTTCAAAGCTATATTGATTGACAAAACCGATAACCACTACTCAGCGCGACTGACTAAACTCGAAGATTCCGATCTTCCGGAAGGTGACGTCACCGTCGATGTCGAGTATTCCTCCCTGAACTACAAGGACGCACTTGCCATTACCGGCCAAGCACCTGTGGTGCGTCGCCT
>JARFQC010000056.1 GCA_029287965.1 Arenicellales bacterium | reverse complement strand
TAGATCTTTTCCGCCGTCACGCGCAGATTGCCGGTGTAGTCATCCATGCCGGTCTTGCCGGTGATGACGACAAGCCGGTCTTCCTGCAGCAGCGGCTTGTAGGTCTCATACAGCTCGGTATAGATGGGTATTTCCAGCCAGGCAGTCTGGTCATCAAGCGTGAGTATGGCCATGCGTCCGCCCCGCCGGGTTGTGCGGGTGCGCATTGCGACAATGAGACCGGCTATCGTGACCTGTCGACCCTCTGCGATATTCAACTCGGCCAGCGTTGACGACACGATCTGCCGCAGTTCCCTGCGGTACTGTGTCAGCGGATGGCCGGTAAGATAAAGACCAAGATGCTTCTTTTCCAGCTCCAGGCGCCGGCTCTCGCTGTGCTCAGCGACGTCCTCCCAGTCTATGTCCTGGTTGATGCTGCCGGTATCACCGAACATATCGTCCTGGCCGGAGGCACGGTTGTGCGATTCCTGGCCGGACAACGAGATGGCCGTGGCGAGGTTTGCGGAATAGGCAGCGCGATGGGCACCGAGCTTGTCCAGCGCGCCGGCATCGATCAGGGTTTCCAGGGTGCGCCGATTGACTTTCTTCAGGTTCAGCGAGCGGCAGAAATCGAACAGGTCCTGGAATTCGCCGTGCTCTGCACGCGCGTGGGTGATCTCTTCGATGGCTGACTGCCCGACGCCCTTGATGGCCCCCAGGCCGTACACGATCGTCTGCTCGTCAGCGGCAACAAATTCGTACTCACTGGAGTTGATATCCGGCGGCAGGATCTTCAGCCCCATGCTGCGGCATTCGGCAATGAGCATGACGACCTTGTCGGTCTGCGCCATATCGGCCGACAGGGTGGCGGCCAGAAACATGGCGGGATAATGCGCCTTGAACCAGGCGGTCTGGAAAGCGACCAGCGCATAGGCCGCCGAGTGCGACTTGTTGAAGCCGTACTTGGCAAATTCCTCCATCAGGTCAAAGATCCGGCCGGCCTGGTCGGCATCGATGTCCTGCTCCTCTGCACCCTGCAGGAATATGGTCCGCTGCTTGGCCATTTCTTCAGCAATTTTCTTACCCATAGCACGGCGCAGCATGTCCGCGGCACCGAGCGTAAAGCCCGCCATGACCTGGGCAATCTGCATCACCTGCTCCTGGTACACGATAACGCCGTAGGTCGGTTTCAGGCAGTCCTCGAGCGAAGGATGAGGATAGACGATTTTCGCCCGGCCATGCTTGCGATCGATGAAGTCATCAACCATACCTGAACCCAGCGGGCCCGGCCGATACAGTGCCACCAGCGCCACCATGTCCTCGAAGCAGTCCGGCTGCAGCTTCTTGATGACTTCTTTCATGCCGCTGGACTCGAGCTGGAACACGGCTGTCGTCCCACACGCCTGGATGAGCTTGAAGGCCTTGTCGTCAGCCAGGTCGATCTCTTCCAGGGTCATTGGATCTTCGCCCTTGCCTTCGCGCAGCCGGTTCACCATCTTGAGGCAATTATCGACGATAGTGAGGGTGCGCAGACCGAGGAAATCGAACTTCACCAGGCCGATGGACTCGAGGTCCTTCATGTCCAGGTGCGTCACCATCTGGGTCGATCCCTGCTCGCAGTACAGGGCAGTAAAGTCTGTCAATGCGGTCGGGGCGATGACCACGCCACCGGCATGCTTGCCGGCATTGCGCGCCAGGCCTTCGAGTGACATGGCGCGGTCCATTAGCTCCTTGACGTCCTCCTCGTTCTCCACTCTTTCACGCAGGTCTTTTTCAGTCTTCAGCGCTTCTTCCAGGGTCATGCCCGGCTGCGGTGGAATCATCTTCGCCAGGGTATCGATGAACGGGAAGGCAAGATCCATCACGCGCCCGACATCTCTCAACACGGCTCGCGCCGCCATCGTGCCGTACGTGATGATCTGCGAAACCTTGTCACTGCCATAGCGCCGGGTAACGTACTCGATGACCCGGTCGCGCTGATCCATGCAGAAATCGATGTCGAAGTCGGGCATGGACACACGTTCAGGATTCAGGAAACGTTCGAACAGCAGGTCGTGTTCTATCGGGTCGATTTCGGTAATACCCAGCGCGTAGGCCACCAGCGAACCTGCCCCTGATCCACGCCCCGGCCCGACGGGTATGTCATGCTCCTTGGCCCAGCGTATGAAGTCGGCAACGATGAGGAAATAACCCGGAAAGCCCATCTTGATGATGACGTCGATCTCGAACTGCAAACGATCGGCGTAGGTGTTTTCGGTGTCTTCAATACCATGCTTGTCCAGGATGGCCTGCAATCCTGCACGTGACTCATCGATGAGAATCCGGTCTACATCGCGCCCTTTTTCGACCGGAAATTCGGGCATGAAATTCTCACCCAGCGTCAGGCGGCAATTGCAGCGTGTAGCGATGTGATAACTGTTCTGCACTGCTTCCGGTATGTCAGCGAACAGACTGGCCATCTCGTCGCTTGAACGAAAAAACTGCTGGTCTGTATACAGGCGCGGCCTGCGCGGATCGGTCAGTATCCTGCTGTCGTGGATGCAAACACGTATGTCGTGCACCTCGAAGTCTTCGCGTGCGAGGAAACGGGTATCGTTGCTGGCCACGACAGGCATCGCGCGCCGGGCCGCAAGCGCCATGGCCTTGCCGATATGTTCTTCGTCACCCACGCGGCCGGTCCGCTGCAGCTCGATGTAGTAGCGGTCGCCGAACATATCCAGGTATTCGTCCGCCACCTGCTCGACCTGCGCAGTCGAGCCGTGCAGCAGAGCATTGCCGAGTTCCCCTTCCCTGGCGGCCGACAGTGCAATCAGGCCGGCATTGTTCTGCTTCAGGCCGGCTTTACTTACGCATGCATGGCCGCCGACATGCTGGCCGCTGCGATAGGCCTCGGAAAGTAGCGCAGTAAGATTCCTGTAACCCTGCTCGTCCTGGCACAACAGTACGAGCCTGAATGGCTTGCCGGGCTGGTCTTCGCGCTCCAGCCAGACGTCCGCGCCTATGACAGGTTTGACCCCGGCCTGGACAGCGGTCTTGTAGAATTTAACCACGGCAAACACGTTGGACAGGTCCGTAATCGCGACTGCCGGCATGTTATTTTTAACCGCCGCCTCGACGATCTGCTTTACCCGCAGCGTCGAATCAACCAGCGAGTATTCGGAATGCAGATGCAGATGTACGAACGGATTGGACATGGCTGATTCAGGATTGACCTAGTACTTGTCTGACCGGGGCAAAACTTCTCCGGTGCAGCGGCGTTGCACCATGCTCCAACAGCGCTTCCCGATGCTGTTTGCTGGGATATCCCTTGTTGCTCGCGAATCCGTAGTGAGGGTAACTTTCGTGCAGATCGCGCATCAGCTTGTCGCGATAGACTTTGGCAATGATCGACGCAGCGGAGATCTGGGGCACGGTACCGTCGCCACCGACGATGGCTTCGGCTTCACAGGCCAGATCAGGCACCCTGTTGCCATCGACGTAAACTTTATCTGGCGGAACGCCGAGACCTGCCACGGCACGCTGCATGGCCAGCATGGTCGCATGCAGAATATTCAGGCGATCAATTTCCTCCACGTCCGCCTCGGCGATGCAGTAGTGCATTGCATGTTCACGGATCAGTGCGTCAAGTCCGTTGCGGCGTTTTTCAGTCAGTCTCTTTGAATCGTCGAGTCCGGCAATGGGATGTTCCCGGTTCAGAATAACCGCTGCGGCAACGACCGGACCGGCCAGTGGTCCACGACCGACCTCATCCACGCCCGCGATCAGCATGCCGCAATGTCGTCATCGGGTGCACTGATTTTCAGCATCGAGGCAATGGCTGCTGCAGCAATAGCGCTCGCATCCATGTCCATGCTGTTTCTCAATTCGGAAAAAAGTGCGGTGATCTTTTTCACTTCCTGATCGTCTTCAAGGTACCGGCTGACTTCCCGGCAGATGTTCCCGGCTGTGCAATGTTCCTGCATTAATTCGGGCACGATGGCCCGGCCTGCAAGATGATTGGGCATGGAATAATAATCCACCGAGGCAAACAGTTTAACCATTAATTTGGTCATTCCGGAGACCTTGTAGGCGACGACCATGGGCCGCCCGATAATCGCGGCTTCCAGTGCCGCGGTACCGGAGGCGAGCAGCACCACGTCGGCACAGGCCATGACATCGCGCGAACGGCCGGATACGCATACCAGGTCCAGATCGGGCGCATGGACCCGTTTCATGACCTGCAGTTCAGCCATTAACTCATTATTGGGCATGGCGCTGACAAACTGCAGGCCGGGAAACTTTTCAGCCAGCATGCCGGCACCCGCGAGGAAATCGCCTGCCAGGCGGCTTATCTCACTGCGGCGACTGCCCGGCATCAATGCGACGATGCGCTTGGCGGGATCAATCCCCATCTCCTGCTTATACCTGCTTATATCGGGCTGTGCTGGAATTTCCCGCACCATTGGATGGCCAACCAGGGTTACCGGAACACCATGGCGGTGGTAATACTCCACCTCGAAGGGGAAAAGTGCCAGCATACGGTCAACGGCCTTGCGTATGAGCCTGATCCGATAGCCGCGCCAGGCCCAGACCGTAGGACTGACGTAATGCACAACCGGGATTCCAGCCCTGCGCAGATGCTTCTCGAGTACCAGGTTGAAGTCGGGGGCATCGATGCCGACGAACAGGTCGGGCTGTTCAGCGATTAAGTATTCTTTCAGATTACGGCGGATGCAGAATATTTCGCGAATGCGTCCAAACAGCCCTTCCAGCCCCATTACAGTAAGGCGCTCCATGGCGAACCGGCTTTCGCAGCCCAGCGCCTGCATGGCCGGACCGGCAATACCGGTAAACTTGAAGTCTGCGGGATAACGGGCCAGTGCCTTGACCAGGCCCGCACCGAGCATATCGCCCGACACTTCGCCAGCGACGATGCCTATATGGAATTGCCTGCGCGCTGTCACAGGTGGATCAGGCCGGGGCACCTCTTACCTGGCTACGCCGCGTTCACTGTTCGCCAGGAAGGCGAGGAACTCTTCGACATAACGATTGCCGCCTGCCTGCTCGCTGATGCGATCCATTGCATCCTGGAAGGAAAGGCTGGAGCGGTAAAGCGTCCGGTAGGCTTGCTTGAGGGCAGAAATATCCTCGCTTTCGAATCCGCGCCGCTGCAAGCCCTTCACGTTCAGGCCAAAGGGACTGGCCGTATTGCCGGCCACCTTGATGAACGGCGGGATATCCTTGAACGACACGGTATTAATGCCTGTCATGACGTGCGCCCCGACCTTGCAGAACTGGTGGATCAGGGTAAACCCGCCAAGGATGGCGTAGTCACCTATCGTGACGTGCCCTGCCAGGCTGGCACCGTTGGCGAAGATGATATGGTCTCCCAGGATACAGTCATGGGCAATGTGCACATACGCCATGAGAAAATTCTGGTTGCCGATACGCGTTATGCCACCCCCGTCGGCTGTACCCGTATTGAGGCTACAGTATTCACGAATGGTATTGTCATCGCCTATATGCAGTTCGGTGGGCTCACCCTTGTAGCTGAGGCTCTGCGGCGCTTCGCCTAACGATGAAAACTGGTAAATTCGATTGTTTCTGCCGATCGTGGTTCGGCCCTTGATCGTGGCATGAGACCCTATGGTCGTGCCGTCGCCGATGACAACATTTTCACCAATGATGCTGAATGGACCCACGGATACGTTCTCCCCAATCCGGGCACCCTCTTCTATGATGGCCTGGGGAGAAATCACCTTACACTTCCTTGGCTGTGAACATTACCGTGCAGCTGGTGCAGGGTTCATCGTCGACCGTGATGCTGCAGGAGCAGAACCACATACCACCCCGCTTGCGATCCAGCGATGCTTTCACAGTAAGCTGATCGCCGGGCTGAACGGGGCGTTTAAAGCGCACCTTGTCCGTTCCAACGAAGTAATAGACCAGGTTGTTGTCACCGCCCTTGACGTTGGCACTCAGCGCAGCGAGCAATGCCGCCGCCTGGGCCATGACTTCGATCAGGAGCACGCCGGGCATGACCGGATGACCGGGGTAATGACCGGGAAAGAACGGCTCATTGACGGTCACGTTTTTCAACGCTGTCAGTGAAACGTCTTTTTCGTAGTCGAGGATGCGGTCGATTAGCAGGAACGGATACCGGTGTGGCAGGTATTCAAGAATTTCATGTATGTCTTTGCTGTTCACTGTTTGCCTCGGTCTTATTTTTTATCAGACTCTTTAAGCAATTGCCTGATCTGTTTGTATAGCGTATCCAGCTGGCCAAAACGCAATGCGTTGCGTCGCCATTTCGTTGTTTCATCAAGCAGTATGCCGGACGAATACACACCTGCACGGTTGATGTTTTTTAGTACTACGGCGCGCCCGGTGAAATGTGCGTCGTCGCAGATCACCAGGTTATCCGCGACCCCCACCTGACCTGCAAAGGTACAGCGGCTGCCTATCGTGGTACTGCCCGCAATGCCGCATCCGGCTGCCATGGCAGTATGATCACCTATTTGCACGTTGTGTGCGATATGTATGAGATTGTCGAGTTTGACTCCGTCACCGATGACTGTATCGCCCAGTGTGCCCCGGTCGACAGTGGTATTGGCACCAATCGAGACATCGTTGCCCAACTCTACATCGCCGAGTTGGGGAATGAAAATCCATTCCGCAGCATCGCGTGCATGGCCGAAGCCGTCCGCACCCAGCACGGCTCCGCTGTGCACCAGGCAGTGCTTACCCATGCGTGTCCCATGATGCACGGTAGCATTGGCAAAGATGATGCTGTGTGCACCGATAATGGCGCCCCTGCCGATATAGGCGCCGGCACCGACCTGGCAGTTTGCGCCGATGTCGGCATCTGCCTCGATGACCGCATTCTGGGCAATGCTTGCGGTAGCGTCTATACGTGCGGTGGCATCGACGGATGCCGTGGGATGGATGCCTGCGGCAGGACGATGCCGGGGATGCAGTTTCTGGGCGATGCGTGCATAACTGGCATAGGGATTGCCGGAAATGAGCTTGTTGCCGGCGTAGAGGCCGGTGTCATCCTCTGACAGGATGACGGCACTGGCACTGCAAGCCTGCAGAGCGTTCTTATGCCGGGTGTTGGAGTAAAAACTGATGTCGCCGGGGCCGGCCTGATCAAGCCCGGCCACACGTTCTATCGAAGCATCGGGATTGCCGACCAGCTGCAGATTGAATTCTTCTGCCAGTTCAGACAGCAGGTAGGCCATCAGCTGGCAGCTTACTTCTTGCTGCGCAGTTTTTTCAGCACCAGTTCAGTAATGTTGGCACGATCGCTGGCGTAGATAACACTCTCGGTCAAGATCAGGTCGAAGTTGTTTTCCTTGCCAACTTCATTAATGGCCTCGCGCACGACCTTCTGCAGCACCTTGAGCTCTTCGTTGCGACGCAGATTGTAGTCTTCGCGAAACTCTTCAGTTTCCCGCTTGAAGCGGCGCTCCATTTTGGTCAGCTCCGCCTGCTTTTTGTCGCGCTGCGAAGCTTTCATGACGAGTGCGTTTTTCTGCAGATCTTCCTGCAGCTTCGTAATGTCTTCCTGCTGCTTGCGCATTGCCTTGTCACGGGGACCGAATTCGGCTTCGATCTTTTTGGTTGCGACTTCGCCCTGTGGTGCCAGCTCAATCAATTTGACCACGCTGACAAACCCGATCTTGTAGCCTTCTGCGGATGCGGTCAGCGGCAAGACTGTGAGCAGCAGGGTCAGAGCCGCTGCCATTTTTATTTTCATCGTTATAACACCATGCATCATTATTATCTCCAGACGATGATTCTATCTGAATGCCCTTCCGAATGTGAACTGGAATTTCTCGATGTCGTCACCCGGCTCGTCGTTGATCGGCAGCGCATAGCTGAGCTGCAACGGGCCGACCGGAGAATACCAGTTGAGTCCGATACCCCAGGAGTAACGCAGGGCATCCAGCTCTACTTCCTCGTTCGGGCCGAAAACCATGCCGCCATCGACGAACAGCGTGAAACGCTTGTCTTTGGTTTCAGAGCCGAAGAATGGAATCAGCAGTTCGGCTGTACCGGTGATCTTGCGGTTGCCACCCAGCGGTCGCGGGGTCAGGCCACTGTCCTGCGGACCAAGTGACCGAGCCTTGTAGCCACGCACTGACGTAGGGCCGCCGGCGTAATAATTCTTGTAGAACGGAAACAGCAGTGTGTCGCCGTAGGCAGCGCCGTAGCCGAGATCACCGCCCAGCCGGACCGAGAGTTCGTACGGAAAGGGAATGTAGAGATCGCCTCTAAGCCCTGCCTTGTAGTATTCAACGTCGCTGGCCGGGAATGACCCCTCACCGGAGATGATGCCATAGGCCCCGTAGGTCGGGTACAGGATGCTGTCGCGCGTGTCATGTGTCCAGTTGGCGGTTAGCTTCAGCAGCCAGTCGTCGGGGTGTACCTTGATATAGGCATCGATTTCCGGTGGTGTTTCGCTGGTCGACTGCAGCTTGACGCGGTCTGGGCCGAAGCTGAAACCGAAGGCATTGTGCTCCGAAAGTGGGAAGCGGTAATTCACGCCCAGGCTGGTCGTCTCATTAATGTAGTCGACCAGGCCCGCCTCGCCGGCATCGATATCCGTCCAGGACAGATAAAACCCGCGGCTGACGCCATTAGGGGTGTGGTACGGGTTGAAGTAGCGGATTCGCGCCGTTCTCGTCACGCGAGAGTTATCGATGCTGAAATCGAGTTCCTTGCCGCTGCCGAACAGGTTCTTCTGCGAAACGCTGGCCTGAAGGAGCAGCCCGTCCGACTCCGAGTAACCCAGGCCGAAACTGAGGTTGCCGGTCTGGCGTTCTTTAACCCTTACATTGACGTCGACCTGGTCATCTGTACCGGGCACGGCGGGCGTTTCTATATTAACGTCATCGAAATAACTGAGTCGCTGGAGACGTATGCGCGAACGCTGAATCTTTGCCGTGGATAGCCAGCCGCCTTCCATCTGGCGAAGTTCACGCCGAATGACTTCATCCCGCGTGACAACGTTACCCGCGATGCTGATACGGCGTACGTAGACCCGCTTGGCCGGATCAACGAAAAATGTGAATGAAACGGTGCGATTTTCCTTGTCGATGTCGGGTACGGGGTTAACGTTGGCGAAGGTATACCCCTCAGCAGCCAGCCTGTCGCTGATAGCCTTGCTTGTTGCCTCTACCTCTTTGCGTGAAAACACGTCGCCGCTGCGTATGTTGACCAGTGAGGCAAGCTCGTCCTCCGGCACGACAAACTTGCCGCGCAGATATATTTCATTGACGGTATAGATATCACCCTCGTCTACATGCACGGTGATGAAAATCTTTTTCTTGTTCGAACTGATTGATACCTGGGTCGAGTTAATGCGGAAATCCAGGTAGCCCTGGTCCTGGTAAAAGCTGCGCAGTGTTTCCAGGTCACCACTGAGTTTTTCCTTGGAGTACTGGTCCTGCTTGCTGAGGAAGTACAGACGCTTGAAGCCGGTCTTGGGTTTCAGCTGCACCTCGGCCAGCAGGCGCTTGTCAGAAAATATTTCATTGCCGACGATATTGACCTCGCCGATCTTGGCCGTCTTGCCTTCCTCGATGTCGATGTTTACCTTGACGCGGTTGCGCTGCTGCGGTGTAACGGTGGTATCGATGACCACCGAGTACTTGCCGCGGCTATAATACTGGGAACGTATCTCCTGGGTGACCTTGTCGAGTATGGCCTGCTTGTAGACGAGGCCCTCGCCGAAGCCGACCTGCAGCATCGCCTTCTTCAGGATGTCCGTATCGAATTCCTTGTTGCCGTCAATTTCAATGCTGGAAACCGACGGCCTCTCGGATACGATGACCACCAGCACACCGCCATCACGCTCCAGCTCAATATCCTTGAAAAAACCGGTGTCGAACAGCGACTTGATGGCAGCGTTGACGGTGCTGTCATCAACAATGTCACCGACCTTGATTGGCAGGTAGTTGAAAATGGTACCTGCGGAGATGCGCTGCAGTCCCTTGACCTGTATGTCTGTGACTTCGAATTCGTCTTGCGCCGCGGCGGGCCCGTGCAGAAACACCAGCACAAGCAGTCCGGCAGACAATCGTTTTAACCAGTTAATCATAGTGTTATGAACGCACGCAGGTGTTGGGTGAGACTAATTCAGCAATCGCCCCATGTCGTTGTAGATCGCCAGGGACATCAGCAAAAACAGCAGGAGGATACCAACTTGCTGACCCCAGATCATCACTTTTTCGGACACCGGGCTGCCTTTCACGGCTTCGATCGCGTAATAAAGAAGATGTCCGCCATCGAGCACGGGAATCGGCAGCAGGTTCAGGACGCCCAGGCTGACGCTGACGATGGCGAGGAACAGGATGAAGCTCTCCACACCGACCTGCGCAGACTTGCCGGCGTATTGCGCGATCGTCAATGGGCCGCTGATGTTTTTCGACGACACCTCCAGGGTCAGCATCTTGTACAGCATGCGCAGTGTCAGTACCGACATCATCCAGGTTGTTTCCACGCCGCGCCCGAGTGACTCCAGGGGACCGTAGCTCACCTGCACCAGGCGATCCTCGGGGAAGTCCACCGGTTGCACGCTGATGCCGATGCGGCCAATCGTTCTGCCACTGATCTCTACGGCATCGGGAGTCATCTGCAGCATCTCGTAGCGCCCGTCACGCAGGACTTCTATGCTGGTTGGCTCGCCAGGACGGGCCGACACGAGTTTGACCACATCTTGCCAGACGGATACTGCCGCCCCGTCGACCATAGTTAGCCTGTCACCGCTTTGTATCCCGGCCCGGGCAGCCGGGCCGCCGTCAACAACCATGTCTACCACCGGCGGG
This sequence comes from Arenicellales bacterium, assembly GCA_029287965.1. Classification (GTDB taxonomy): domain Bacteria; phylum Pseudomonadota; class Gammaproteobacteria; order BMS3Bbin11; family BMS3Bbin11; genus JARFQC01. The sequence goes on along the minus strand of JARFQC010000056.1, from coordinate 7,118 downwards.
ATATCCGGCAACCAGCCGATCAGGCCAATGCCGCCGCCGACGAGATTGGCATCTATGCGTGACATCGCCACCTGGGACAGGTCGAGTTCACGCACCTGCTGGCTGCCATCAGTCGCTTCAATTTCGTAGTTAACCTTGCTGCGAGCGAGTGCCTTGCTGAACAGGTACAGGCGCTGGTCCTGCCAGGTGTTCAGTTTCCTGCCATCCAGGGTCAGCAGGTAATCGCCTTCCTGGAAACCGGCCTCCTGGGCGACGGAATCCTCGACCACGTGCCCCACCACAGGTTCTACGCCCTCGGTACCGGTTACGTACACGGCCGCGTAAGCGAAAATGGCGAAGATGAAATTGAAACCCGGGCCGGCGAGCACAACCAGGGTCTTGCGCCAGAGAGGCTTGCGGTTAAAGGCCTGATCAAGCTCCTCTTCGGGGACTTCTGTCTCGTTTTCATCCAGCATTTTCACGTAACCGCCCAGTGGAACGGCACCAACCTGGTAAGTTGTGCCATCGGCTGCCGTGCGCGACCAGATAGCCTTGCCGAAGCCAATCGAGAATGTCAGTACCCGCACGCCCATCTTGCGGGCGACCCAGAAATGGCCGAACTCATGCACTGCGACAAGAATGCCGAGGGCGACTATAAAACCGGCTATGCTGTATAAAAATTCCATTATGTCCTGGATAGTAAGTGTTTCTGGGGTTGGGAAAAAGCCATGTTCACTAGCGGAATGGCTATGACACGAGCAGTGTTTCCGCCTGCTCGCGGGCAGCAGCATCCGCTGCCAGCACGGCGTCGAGATCCTGCGCGGCATGATGACCGACAGCCGTCATGGTCTGCTCAACAACAGTGCTGATGCGGTCAAAGCTGAGTCGTTCATCGAGAAATGCGGCAACCGCCACTTCATTCGCCGCATTCAATACCGTCGGGAGCGTGCCCCCCTCTGCGGCCGCATGCCGTGCCAGGCGCAGGGCCGGGAAACGCTCATAGTCGGGTGCTTCGAACTCCAGCGACGCCATGGCGAGCATATCAAGGCTGTTGACACCGGACTCGATGCGTTCCGGCCATGCCAGGGCATGTGCGATCGGCGTCCGCATGTCCGGGTTGCCCAGTTGTGCCAGGATGGAGCCATCATCGTATTCCACCATGGAATGAATCACGCTCTGCGGGTGTACGACAATCTCGATGTGATCCGGATCCGTACCGAATAGCGCGCAGGCCTCGATCAGTTCAAGTCCCTTATTCATCATGGTGGCCGAGTCCACAGATATCTTGCGCCCCATCACCCAGTTCGGATGCGCGCAGGCCTGTTCCGGTGTCACGTCAGCGAATTTAGCCGGCGCCAGGCGCAGGAATGGCCCGCCTGATCCGGTTAGCAGGATACGGCTGATGCCGGCAGTCCTGAGGTCGTCCTGTCCGGGCTTTGTGCCGTGCTGCAGTTGCTCAGGAAGACACTGGAATATGGCGTTGTGTTCACTGTCTATTGGCAGCAGCAATGCACCGCTGCGGCTGGCCTCCTCCACGAAGACCTGGCCCATCATGACCAGCGGTTCCTTGTTGGCGATCATGACGCGCTTACCCGCCCTGACGGCGTCGAGTGTAGGCATTAGTCCTGCCGCACCGACGATCCCGGCCATCACGGCATCAACCTCGTCCAGCACACTTGCCCGGCTCTGGCCTTCCGGGCCGGACAGCACCCGGATGTCGAGACCGGCATCCCCGATCCGTCCTTCCAGCTGTTCTGCCGCATCGGGGTTCGACATAACGGCATAATGTGGACGCCAGGTCATGCATTGTTCAAACAGCCTGTCCACCTGGGAATGGGCGGTCAGTGCAACGATGCGGAAACGATCGGGATGACGGCTCACCACGTCCAGCGTATTGATGCCGATAGTGCCGGTCGATCCGAGTATGCAAAGGCCCTGGCTCATTGCAGAGTCAGCACACCCAATCCGTGCAGCGACAGGATGTACAGCGGCAATGCTGCGCAAAGACTGTCGATACGGTCCATGACACCACCATGCCCGGGCAGTATGTTGCCGCTGTCCTTGAGCCCCGCGCGTCGCTTGTACAGGCTCTCGAACAAGTCACCCGCCACGGACATAAGTGCTATCAGCGCAGCCAACAACAGCCAGGCGGCAAGGCGGCCGGCATCAAGAGCCAGGAAGACCATCCCGGCCACTGCGGCGACCAGCATAGCCCCTGCCAGGCCACCCGCCAGGCCTTCAATCGTTTTACCCGGGCTGATTTCCGGTGCGAGCTTGTGGCGACCCCACTTGCGGCCCACCAGGTAGGCACCGGTATCGGCGAACCAGATGATGAGCAGAAATATAAGGATCAGTGACGGGCTGCTGGCATCGCGGTCAACCAGCACAAGCAAGCCGAGCAATGCCGGCAGCAGCACGATGTAGCCATCCAGCCAGGCCAGGCCGCTGTTGCCCTGCCCGTCTTGCTTGCCGGAATAACGCCACAGGCGCAGCAGCGCAGCTATCCAGAACAATAACGCCAAAATAAAAAATTCGACACCGGCTAAGCCGTAATGCCAGACCAGGGCCGCAACGGCCAGCCCGGTGACGATGTAGACTGATTGCAGCGGGACAGAATCGATGGCACTGAATACGGCCCATTCGCGCAACGCCATCGCGACAAGCACGCCGAAGACGATAGCCAGACCGCTGGTATCCAGGGTAAACAGTGCCAGCAGCAATAGCGGCAGCAGCACGGCCACGGTAATGACTCGCGTCTTAAGCATGGTCTGCCCTGCTTAACTGTTCACTGGTCTGGCCATAACGGCGCTCGCGACCGGCGTACCAGTCGATGGCCCGGTCGAGGTCCGCAGCCCGGAAATCAGGCCACAGCACATCGGTGAAATACAGCTCTGTATAGGCCAGCTGCCAGATCAGGAAATTACTGATGCGTTTCTCACCGCCGGTGCGAATGAACAGGTCGGGGTCGGGGTGAATGCCGGTAGCAAGTTCTGCCGCCAGCATTTGTTCATCGATGTCTTCAGGCTTGATGTCTCCGCTAACGGCCCTGGCAGCCAGCTTTCTGCTTGCCTGGGCAATATCCCATTGCCCGCCGTAGTTGGCGGCAATCAGCAGCTGCATGCGGTCATTGTCCGCGGTACGCAACTCGGCCTTCTTGATGAGCTTGTTGATGCGTGTACCGAAGCGCTCGAGGTCGCCAATGATTTTCAGGCGAATTCCGTTGTTGACCAGAGAATCGATGTCTTTTTCCAGCACGCTGATGAAGAGTTCCATCAGTAACCGCACTTCACGCTGCGGCCTGCGCCAGTTCTCACTGCTGAAGGCAAACAGGGTCAGGCAGGCGACATCTCGTTCGGCGCAGGCACGTATGATCTCGCGTACCGATTCAGCGCCCTTGCGGTGGCCGTAAATGCGTGACTGACCGCGGCTGGTTGCCCAGCGGCCATTGCCATCCATGATTACAGCGATATGCCGGGGGATACCCGCATCCGGTTCCGGTTTAACGGGTGGTTCGTTTGATTCGGGATTTGTCATTGAATCGGAATCGACGCAGATTTCCGTCTCGGTGTCCGGGTTGGGCAGTGTAGCCCACTCGAGTGCCGCCTGAAAGACGGCTGTACATCAGAGCAGCAATCAGATTTCCATTAATTCCTTTTCCTTGCCGCCGACGGTTTCATCGACCGCGCTGACGAAGCTGTCGGTCAACTTTTGCACGGCATCCTCACTGCGGCGTACATCGTCTTCGGTGATTTCCTTTTCCTTGAGCAGTTCCTTGATGTGGTGAATGGCATCCCGGCGTATATTGCGCACGGCTACCTTGGCATTCTCGCCTTCACCCTTGACCATCTTGACCATGTCGCGACGGCGCTCTTCAGTAAGCGGTGGTATCGGGATGCGAATGTTTTCACCGGCAGTGACCGGATTCAGTCCGAGCTCGGATTCCATGATGGCCTTTTCGATCGCCGGGACCATTTGCTTTTCCCACGGCACAACGCTGAGCGTGCGTGCATCGGAAACGCTGACCGCAGCGACCTGGTTGATGGGGGTCGCACTGCCGTAGTAATCAACGGAAATGCCGTCGAGCAGCGCCGTATTTGCCCGTCCTGTCCGAATCCTGGCCAGTTCCTGCTTGAGTGCTTCGACGCTCTTGCCCATGCGCAATTTGGCGTCTTTTAGTATGTCATCGATCATTATTATTTACCCCGCTGCAGACACAAGTGTGCCTTCCTGTTCACCGCGTAAAATCTTACCCAGGGCGCCGCTTGATCGCAGCGCGAAGACTCTTACCGGCATGTTGTTTTCCCTGCACAATGTAATGGCGGTCAGGTCCATCACGCCCAGTTGCCGCCGCAACACCTCGTCAAAGCTGACATTTTCGAAACGCACAGCTTCGGGGTTCGTTTTGGGATCGCTGTCGTAGACACCGTCTACCTGTGTGGCCTTGAGCAGCACGTCAGCACCGATCTCTACCGCGCGCAGGCTGGCGGCCGTATCGGTGGTAAAAAATGGATTGCCGGTCCCGGCTGCGAAGACCACGACTTTCCCGGCTTCGAGATAACGATTGGCCAGGCGGCGACTGAAAGGTTCGGTGAAGGTACCGAGTCGAATGGAAGATAGTACGGCGGCATCAATGCCGTTGCGGGCCAGGTTTTCGGCAACGGCGAGAGCGTTCATGGCCGTAGCCAGCATACCGATCTGGTCAGCTGAAACGCGGTCCATGTTCTGGGCGGCACCGGCTACCCCGCGAAAGAAATTACCACCACCGACAACGACGCCCACCTGGGCACCGAGGCTCGCTGCCTCGGCTATTTCAGTGCTGACATGATCCAGCATGTCCTGGCTGATGCCGAAGCCCTGATCACCCATCAGGGCCTCACCGCTAAGCTTCAGCAGGATACGACGGACACCGGCATCATCTCGGGGTCCGCTCATCGATCAGGCGCCTTTGGCCTGGGCTGCAACTTCTGCAGCAAAGTCCTCGACTTTTTTCTCGATGCCCTCACCCACTTCGAGGCGGGCGAATGCCTGTACGCTGGCATTTTCAGACTTGAGCAGTTTTCCGACCTTCTGGTCAGGGTCCTTGACGAAGGCCTGGCCTTCAAGTGCCACTTCATTGAGGAACTTGTTGATCCTGCCGGTAATCATCTTTTCGATGATTTCCGGTGGCTTGCCGCTTTCTGCGGCCTGGGCCATGAAGACTTCCTTCTCTTTGGCGACGACATCTTCGGGCACGTCGTCCGTGGTGACACAAACAGGGCGACTGGCTGCGATATGCATGGCGAGATCCTTGCCCAGGTCGTCACGACCGCCCGTGCTAGCCATAATCACACCGATTTTCAGGCCATGCTGGTAACTGCTGATGGAGGCATCGCCCTCGGCTTCAATCATTTCGAAGCGGCGCACGGTCATGTTTTCACCCAGTTTAGCGACCAGGTTGCGGCGACCCTCGTCGACCGTCTCGCCACTGGCCATCTGCATGGCGTTCAGTGCTTCGACGTCGGCAGGCTTGTGCTCGGCAACCGTTGCAGCAACCGCTGCGGCAAAGGCCTGAAATTCATCACCCTTGGCCACGAAATCTGTCTCAGAATTAACTTCAACTATTACGCCTAACTTTTTGTCATCGCTAACATATATGCTGACTACACCTTCGGCCGCCACGCGGCCTGCCTTCTTATCTGCCTTGGCTGCGCCCGATGTGCGGAGAAGCTGAATTGCCCCTTCCAGATCACCGTCGGTCTCGCCCAGTGCCTTTTTGCAGTCCATCATGCCGGCGCCGGTGCGCTCGCGCAGTTCCTTGACCATGGATGCAGTTATTGCCATGTCTGTTTCCTCTCTATCGAGATATAAGTACTGCAGGTGAACCGGTCGGGTTCACCTGCTGCCAGTGTTTACTTGTCTGAGTCGTCCGTCTTGGCAGCGGCCTTCTTGACAGCCTTTTTCTTCACCGCCTTTTTCTTGACAGCTTTCTTGACGGTCTTGGCCGGAGCGGCTTCGGCTGCGGGTTCTGCCGGTGCCTCTTCAGCGGTAGCAGTGGCCGGAGCAGCCGCTTCAGCAGGTGCTGCGGCTTCGTCGGCGCCGGAGGCCTTGTCGATCAGGCGCTGTGCTTCCTGCTCGTCCATCTCGATGAATTCACCGCTACCCTTGGGCACCGGTGCAACGGAATGACGACCTTCGATTATGACGTCCGCCATGCTTTCCGCGTACAGGCGGATCGCCCGGATGGCATCGTCGTTGCCCGGGATGATGTAGTCCACACCATCGGGCTTGCAGTTGCTGTCCACGACCGCAACGACCGGAATTTTCAACTTGTTTGCTTCTGCTACGGCGATGTATTCGTAGCGCACATCAATAACGAACAATGCATCGGGCAGTCCGTTCATGTTCTTGATGCCGGACAGTGAGCGTTCCAGCTTGGTCCGTTCGCGCTCGTTGCGCAGACGTTCCTTCTTGATCAGTTTGTCCGCTTCGCCGCTTTCGAACTGGGCGTCGAGTTCTTTCAGGCGTGCGATAGAATTCTTTACTGTTTTGAAGTTGGTCAGCATACCGCCGAGCCAGCGATGATTGACGTAGGGTGATGCACAGCGACTGGCGGCGTCACGAATGACGTTACTGGCCTGGCGCTTGGTGCCGACGAACAGGATGTTGCCGCCGTTGGCAGCGAGACTGCCGAGGAAATTTGCTGCTTCCTCGAACATCGGCTGGGTCTTTTCGAGGTTGATGATGTGAATCTTGTTGCGCTCGCCGAAAATGAATGGGCGCATTTTGGGGGACCAGAAGCGTGTGCGGTGGCCAAAGTGGACACCTGCCTCCAGCATATCGCGTAGCGAAATCTTGGACATGAGTTTCTCCGTTCGGGTTACATTCACACGGGTTGAAGCACCGGTTCTGGCCTGTTTCAGGTCGAACACCCGGGCGCGACAGATTGGTCCCGCGATCTTATTTAACAAAGCCCTTTCGGGCACCATGACGCAGAGCGATACAGCTGCCCTGCAAAAAGAGGCGGATTTATATCACATCCGGCTAATACTGACAACGATTACACTGGACACAATCACGTATGAAATGTGAAGCTTGGGCCTGTTTACCCACGCAATCTGCACGCTGAAATACAGTCCGGACAAGGTATACTCCGGCCTCCT
>JARFQC010000007.1 GCA_029287965.1 Arenicellales bacterium | reverse complement strand
CCCCGGAAGTCGCGGAAGCAATGAAAAAGGGCCAGCAGACTGCCAAACCTGACTACACGGGCGGGCAGCAGCAGTGATTCCTGAACTCGGTCATTTCGCGCTTATCCTGGCCCTGTGTTTCTCGGTGGTTCAGGCCTTCATTCCCTTAGCCGGCGCACAGCTGGGCATTGCCTCCTGGGTGGGCGTTGCCAAGCCCGCTGCGCGCATGCAACTGCTGTTTACCGCGATAGCCTACGGATGCCTGACCTGGAGCTTCCTGGTTCATGATTTTTCGGTTACCTATGTTGCCCAGCACTCCAATACGCGCCTGCCGGTCATCTACCTGATATCCGGCGTCTGGGGTGCACACGAGGGATCGCTGCTGCTCTGGGCGCTAGTGCTGTCGCTGTGGGCAGGTGCAGTAAGCTGGTTCAGCCGCGGAATACCCGACGTAATGCTTGCCCGGGTGCTGGGCATACTCGGCCTCGTTGGCATCGGCTTCCTGCTCTTCATGCTGCTGACTTCCAACCCGTTCGAGCGCATCGTCCCGGCGCCGCTGGAAGGGCGGGACCTCAATCCGCTCCTGCAGGATCCGGGCCTGGCGATACATCCCCCCATGCTGTACATGGGCTACGTCGGGTTCGCCGTACCTTTCGCCTTTGCCCTGGCGGCCATGCTCGGCGGACAGCTTGACGCGGCATGGGCACGCTGGTCACGCCCGTGGACGCTCGCCGCCTGGGTGTTTCTGACCCTCGGTATCGCGCTGGGCTCCTGGTGGGCCTACTACGAACTCGGCTGGGGCGGCTGGTGGTTCTGGGACCCGGTCGAAAATGCCTCGTTCATGCCGTGGCTGGTCGGTACCGCACTGATTCACTCGCTGGCTGTCACCGAGAAACGTGGCGCGTTCAAGGCATGGACAGTACTACTGGCCATCTTTACCTTCTCGTTGAGCCTACTGGGGACATTCCTGGTGCGCTCAGGCGTGCTGACCTCGGTGCACGCGTTCGCTACTGACCCGACCCGGGGCGTCTTTATCCTGATTTTCCTGTCCGTCGTCGTGGGCGGTTCTTTGCTGCTCTACTCCTGGCGCGCAACGAAAATTCGCAGTTATGTCAGTTTTGATACCTTTTCACGTGAGACGGCCCTGCTGCTGAACAATGTCGTCCTGGTGGTCGCTGCTTGCAGTGTGTTGCTCGGGACACTCTATCCACTGCTGATCGATGCGCTGGGGCTTGGCAAGATTTCGGTTGGTCCGCCGTACTTCAACAGCGTATTTATCCCGCTGACCATACCCCTGGCCGTTTTAATCGGCATCGGTGCGTCAACCCGGTGGAAGCGTGACAGTGCGGAACGGCTCTGGCCGCTGCTCAGGCTGCCATTGATCCTCAGCCTGGTAGCCGGCAGCGTCTATCCGCTCCTGCTGATGAGCCATTTCGACTGGCGCGCGGCACTGGGCATGGTGCTGGCGTTCTGGGTGTTCCTGACTACTGTCCGTAGCCTGCTGGAACAGGCCCGCGGACGCAGCCTGCTGAAAGTTGCACCGGCCTTCTGGGGCATGTCACTCGGGCATATCGGCATCGCTGTATTCATTGTCGGCATCACCCTGACATCCATCTACAGCACCGAGAAGGATCTGCGTCTCGAGCCGGGGCAGACCTATGAACTCGGCGGTTACGATTTCACGTTCAACGGTGTGGCGGTTACACAGGGTGCGAACTACGAGGCCAGTCGCGGGGACGTCACGGTAACCCGGGAGGGTCAGGACATCGCAAGCCTGCACCCTGAGAAACGCATCTACCTGGTGCAGAAAATGCCCATGACCGAAGCGGCCATCGATGCGGGCCTGACCCGTGACCTGTTCGTTGCGCTGGGTGAACCGCTGGGCAGTGACGGGGCATGGAGTGTACGTGTTTACCATAAACCCTATATACGCTGGATATGGTTAGGTGCCCTGATCATGTCACTGGGCGGCATACTGGCGGCGTCCGACCGGCGTTACAGAATGATGTCCCGCAGACGCAGGAAAGCTGAAGCTGCAACGGCAGGAGCTGTTGCATGACACGCTACCTGCTGCCGCTCGGCATTTTTATTGTCATCGTCGCTTTCCTTGCTGTCGGCCTCAAGCTCGATCCGAAGCATATACCATCACCTTTCATTGGTAAGCCAGCACCCGATTTCAACCTGCCGGATTTGCACAACCCGGAGAAATCAGTGTCGGTAAAGGATTTGCAGGGCAAGGTCTGGTTGCTCAACGTATGGGCGTCATGGTGCGTGTCCTGTCGGGCCGAGCATGATGTGGTGAAGCGGTTTGTCGCCCGCGGCGCGGCACCCGTTTACGGCCTCAACTACAAGGATGAACGAGCCGATGCGCTGGCCTGGTTGAGACAGCTGGGTGACCCATATGAAGCCAGCCTGATCGACTACAAGGGCGATGCCGGTATCGACTGGGGTGTATACGGTGTGCCTGAAACCTTTGTTATCGATCATGAAGGTATCGTCCGTCACAAGCAGGTCGGCCCCGTCACGGACGAGATTATCGAGAACACCATTCTGCCACTGGTCCTGGAGCTCAAGGCCGCTGTACCGGGAGACAAGGGCGCATGATGCGTTTCATATTGACTGTCTTACTGATACTTCCTGTCAGTCTGCTTGCCGACATCGACGCCTATGAGTTCGACGACCCGAATAAGGAAATACTCTACAAGAAACTGATCAAGGAACTGCGTTGCACGGTGTGCCAGAACCAGGACATCGCGGATTCCAATGCCGAGCTTGCCCAGGACCTGCGCCGCAAGACCTACGACATGGTCCAGCAGGGTAAAGACGAAGAATTCGTGCTTGATTACATGTCGCAGCGTTACGGTGATTTCGTCCTCTATCGCCCGCGCCTGCAAACCAACACACTGCTGCTGTGGGTGGGACCGTTCATCATTCTGCTGATTGGCGTGTTTGTCCTGATGCGCTTCATACGGCGCAAGCCAGTCGCAGCAAGCGACGGCCTGTCCAGTGAAGAACGGAAGCGGGCGGAGCAATTACTGGAGCGTGACGAATGACTGTTTTCTGGATCCTCGCCGCATTGATGACTCTCGGCGGTCTGCTCGTGCTGGCTTTCACCCTGCTGCGCAAAACGGCACCGTCCCTGGATGGCAACCGGGAGCAGAATGTCGCGATTGCGAAGGAACGCATGAGCGAACTCGAGTCGCAACTCGCGGGCGGCACCATAGACGCACAGACCTTCGAGCAGGAAAAGCTGGAACTGGAACAAACCCTGCTCGACGACATCGCTGCAGCCGATGCGCAGGCGCGGGCAACGCCGGCGAAGTACGGGAAACTGGGCCTGCTGGTTGCCGGTATAGGCGTGCCGGTCATGGCAGTAGGCATGTATCTCTACCTGGGTTCACCGCAGTACATTGATACGGCTACTACAGTGGCTGGCGCTTCCAATCCCCACGCCCAGGTGCAAAACGAAGAAGCGCCCAGCGCTGAAGAACTCACAGCCATGCTGGAGCAACGCATCAAGGACACTCCTGACGATCCTGATGCATGGTTCATGCTGGGTCGTATGTATGCGTCCGCCGGCAGATACAATGATGCTGCGGATGCCTATCGTACCCTGGCCAGGATCACGGATAATCATCCCACGGCACTGGTCGTACTTGCAGATGTGCTGGCAATGTCACAAGACGGAAAAATAGCTGGCCAACCCATGGAACTGGTACTCCAGGCGCTGGAACTGGATCCGGACAACGCAACAGCTCTGTGGCTGGCTGGTCGGGGGTCTGTTGAAGTCAGCGAGTATGCCGCAGCGCTGAGTTATTACGAACGTGCATCAGTCCAGTTGGGTGACAAGCCCGAACTGCTGCAGCAGCTGGATGAACAAATACAGGAAGTACGTGTCGCTGCGCGTGAGGCAGGGGTCGATCTGCCTGATGTGCCCGATGTTCAATTGCCGGATACCGTACCGGCCGTGGCGATCGGTGTGGCTGTTAGCGTTGACCCGTCATTGCAGGCAAGCCTTGAGTCGTCCGATACCCTGTTTGTTTTTGCCCGTGCTACTGAAGGCCCGCCGATGCCGCTTGCAGCCGTCAAGGGCACAGCTGGCGATTTGCCTGCAGCGATCACCCTCGATGACACAGTCATGCTCAGGTCCGGGGATAAACTTTCGCAGTATGCAGAACTCACTATCACGGCGCGCATTACCAGGAGCGGTCAGCCCATGGCAGCCTCCGGTGACATGCAGAGCGATTCCGTTACGGTACGCCCGGGTTACGACAAGTCGGTCAGCCTGGTCATCAACCAACGGATACCTTAAGACTGTCAGTTTTCTTTAGTAGTGGTTTCTTCGTCAGCCACTTTTGATTCCGGAGTTTTACTGACTTTCTTTACCAGGTGACTGGGCAGCGTAACGGTGTTCTTCAGGACCTGGAATGGATAAGTCGTTACTTCCTTGAATGCGGTGTTCTTCACAGTCGGGTCCTGCAGGTCGCCATTGACTGTAACAGTGATGGAAGGTGAAGATTTGTCACCTGACAGAACATATCCCAGCAACGGTATGCGTCGTGTATTTTTTCCCGCCCCGGTAATCAGGTTGAATTTCATGCTGATGGTATCGTTATTGAAATCGGCACTGCCTTCACCGCGCAAGTCCAGCGCGGAGGAATCAATCGTCAGCGATTTGATATCCAGTACGCCCTTGCCATAGTGAAACCCGAGGGAAATTTCCCTGGCAGGCAAACCTTTGCTGTTGTAGTCCGGCACTCTGAAAGTAAGCAGCGCAGGCACCGTGTTGATAAAGGCGAGTATATTGTTCAACGTCTTGTAGTTCTTGATGATCGTATCGTTGATGTTGACAGCACCCGTTAAATCATCAACGTTGCCGGAGACATGAATTTCCATGGTACCCCTGTCAAAATCTGCCAGGGTGATTAGGTCATTGAGAAAGCTTTTTCCCAGGTTTGCGCCCACGAGCGAGACATTATCGTCCTTGTACTCCAGGTGGAGCGTGCCGTCCCCATAGACAAGTTCAGCGTTGATGACGCCTTTTTCAAGGCTGGCGGACAACTTGTCAGCCGGCGCACGGCGTTCGCTGCCCAGCCATAGAAAACTGTTTGTGGCATTCAGCGTTAATGACAGGGCGGCTGCCTGTCTGGATTTTTCCTGTTTGCCATCCTGATCATTCAGGTTTTAAGCCAGCTTGGTGATGACTGGAATAATGATACCGATGTCGTTGGCTGTCAGAGTCACAGAATCACTTGCCGTAATCCGGACGCTGTCGTTGATATCCGCATTAAGCGTTTCATTGGCGTAGCGGCCACTGACTGTATAGTCGAGAATCGGTTCATCCCCGTCTATAAGCAGGGCATGGGGTAGGGTCAGGCTGGCATCGAAAGTCAGGGCCTGTTCATGACCGGGATCCCTGATTATGATCGAGCCGCTTTGCAACTGGTAACGTTGCAAGAGGGGTGAATGCTTGTACAGCGGCGAAAGGTTGCTGATGTTTGCCGACCAGGCACCCTGGCCGTCAATGGAAATACGGGTGGCAAGGTCTGTAATATTGATCAGCGTTACATCGCCTGGTGTAGAAATCTTGACCTCAAGCGGCGCATCAATGGCCAGCACGGGATCGCCGTATTTGTCATTGACGGCGAGTTGTTCCAGCAGCAAGCGTCCGCTGCGCAGATTGAAATCCATCTGGCCGGTAACAATGCTGCTGTGTCGGTCCGCCAGCTCAATCCTGCTATGCCGGATATCTAGCTTCTGATTGCCGTAAGTCGCTTTCGAAGGAAACAGCGTAACGGGTGTTTCACCAATGCTCAGCCTGGCGTTTGATAAAGAGGCTATGCTGATGTCATCTCCAACCTCGACTTGCAATTCGACATCCGGCGCATCCAGGCGCAACACGTCATGGGTCAGTTCGACCAGCTTGATATCAAGCTGGGCGTAGGGTGCCACCCGGCTGAATGTTCCGGACACGATGCTCTTTAACATCGGCGACACGTTGACCTGAGTCGGAGGCAGGGTGCCTGTCCAGTCCTTGTGATCAAATGGTGTCTGGAACGCGCCTATGTCCACCAGCATGTTGCCCGTGTCCCAGGTCGATGCTGCAATATCGACCTGGTCGCCTTCATTCCTCATGCGGTAACGGATTGCGAGCGGTTGATTGTCCCGATTGGCCAGGCGTAAGGTTGCATGGTCACTGACGAAGGCAAATTGATCCACCCGGGCCAGCAGGTCGCCCTTACCCCGGGCCGCGTCTAGATCACCGTTGATGCGTACCCTGTATTGCCGGTCGCGACTCAAGTCCAGGCGCTCTATCCTGATATCAGTATTCTTCAGGCTGACATCAAGCGTCTCGGCTTCGATGAGCTGATTATCGTATTTGAACGTGCTGTTTGCAGATTTGAAATGCCCTTCAGCAGTGATATCCACGCTTTCCAGATTGATGGCCAGGGTCAGGTCGGTATCCGTCAGACCAGACACCTGCTCGAAAGGGAAGGGAATAGCGTAATGTTCCAGCAGTTTCAATACACCGCCTGATGCCTGGGCTGATGTTTTGATGTAGGCGGTAAGAATGGCCTTGTTGTCATTGAAGTCGATGTCCAGGTGACTGTCGCCTGCATCCTGACCATAAAACGTTGCATCCTCAGGATTAATCTTGAGCACGGCATCGATAAACTCAACCGTTGTCACTTTCGCCTTGATGGGCGCCAGTCCCTGTTCGAAGGTGTACTGCGTATCGTCCACCACGGCTATTGCATGAAGCGTGTGCAGAATTGCCGTCGGGTTATCATAAGGCACCGTGCCGCTAACGGTCTTGAGGGTGAATGCACTGCCAACCAGGTACTCGTCAATCCACGGTGCAATGGTCGGGCCGAGATTGAATAAGCCGACGATGGGTGCAATGCTCGCCGCTGGCTGTTTGCCCTTGCCGGAGAATTCAACCCGGTCCGTATCGGCGTTTACCGTCATCGTCAGCGGCAGGGTCTCGGCAAGCATGATATCGAGTGTGGCTGTCAGCGTGGCCTTGTAGACATCTATGGTGACTTCTCCAGCCAGGTGGCTTTTATACTCGTCAGCGACAAGTCGGCTGATGTCTGCGACCAGCGTATCGCCGGTGCGGGTAAGTATGGCGTCGAGGCTGAACAGGGGTGATCTGGCAGTGATTTTTCCGCCGTCTGCATGGTGATAATCAAGGCTGGCAACAAGCGGACCGGCCTGGATCTTTTCTACGTGAATTGTACTGAAGCCGTTTTCCAGTAACTCGAGTATGTGCAGGGCGTTACGCACCTGCTTAATGTCAAATTTTCCGTCTGAAGCCTTGTGTGAAGGGTGGACGGTGACGCTGCCAACCTGTGCCTGCAGCCGGTTATTCCATTGCAGATCAAATTGCTCGACTTCGATATTCGATAGCCTGAAATTATCGATCTGTATGCCGAGCTTCAATGCGATGACGCCGGCTCCAAGAAGAAACAAGAGCAGGGTCGCGATGAACAGCAGGATGCGCAGGAATGTTTTCATTGCTACTTAGCAGGAGGCT
>JARFQC010000255.1 GCA_029287965.1 Arenicellales bacterium | reverse complement strand
ACTGGCGAAACATGCAGTGGCAGCTTTTCACCGACGCTGGGCCGATCCATCGCACTTGCGCGCGTACCCGCTAAAGTAACAGCCGGGGATGAATGTGAAGTAGAAATTCGGGGGCGCTGGCTCAAGGCCAAAGCAGTCAAGTATCCTTTCGTGCGCCACGGCAAATCCTGTATCGACAGCTAATGGAGAACAATCAATGAGTAATTCACCGGATAATCTTAAGTACACCCGTTCGCACGAATGGGTGCTGGACAATAATGACGGCACGGTGACCATCGGTATTACCGATCATGCCCAGGAACTGCTCGGCGACATGGTCTTCATAGAGATCCCCGAGAACGATCGTGAAGTCGAAGCGGGCGAAGAATGCGCCGTGGTGGAGTCGGTCAAGGCGGCGTCGGACGTGTATGCCCCGGTCAGCGGTAAGGTCATCGATGCGAATGAGCAGTTGGCCGATGCCCCGGAACTCGTCAACGAGGACCCGTATGGTGGCGGCTGGATGTTCAAGATCCAGCTCAGCGATATCTCGCAGATGGATGGCCTGCTTGATGCCACAGCCTATGCCGACGTAGAAAACGAAGACTAGCTGGTAACCGGACATGCCTTTTATACCCCACACCGAGCAGGACGTGCAGGCGATGCTGTCAGCCATCGGCGCTGAAAGCATCGATCAGCTGTTTGAAGAAATTCCCGCTGACCTGGCCAATAGCAGCCTGGATCAGGTACCGCCCGGACTGGACGAGATGGAACTGCGGAGACTGGTCACCGAGCGCGCCGCAACAGACAGCCAGTACGTCAACTTTATTGGCGCCGGCGCCTACCAGCACCACATTCCTGCTGCAGTCTGGCAGATCGCGACGCGCGGGGAGTTCTATTCCGCCTACACGCCTTACCAGGCGGAAGCCAGCCAGGGTACCCTGCAGCTGCTGTACGAATACCAGACCATGATGGCATCCCTTACCGGCATGGAAGTGTCCAATGCCAGCCTGTACGACGGTGCCAGCGCTGTTGCCGAAGCTGTACTGATGGCTGTCCGTGCGCAGCGCAAGGCGACGCGCATTGTCATTCCCGATACCGTTCACCCCGCATACCGGGACGTCACGGATACCATCGTCAGTGACCAGGGCATTGAGATAGTCGCCCTGGGACATGACTCCACACGCGGCATTGTCGACACGGATATGCTGGCATCACTGGATACAGACGATGTGGCTGCGTTGGTCATCCAGCAGCCGAACTTCTTTGGCCGTATCGAAGACATCGATGCGCTGACCGACATGGCGCATGAGAAAGGGTGGCTGGTGATTGGTGTCGTCAATCCGACCTCGCTGGCGTTGCTCAAGCCGCCCGGTGAATGGGGCAGCAATGGTGCAGACATTGCTATTGGCGAGGGGCAGCCACTGGGCATCCCGCTGTCGTCCGGTGGGCCGTACTTCGGCTTCATGTGCTGTCGACAGAAACTGGTTCGCCAGATGCCCGGGCGGCTGATCGGAAGGACGCTAGATGCAGACGGCAATCCTGGTTTCAGCTTGACCCTGCAGGCGCGAGAACAGCATATCCGCCGTTCCAAGGCGACCTCCAATATCTGCACCAACCAGGGGCTGATGGTGACAGCCGCCACGATATACATGGCCTTGATGGGACGCAGCGGCCTTAAGTCCGTCGCCAGTGCCAGCCATGCCAATACCCGCATGCTGGTCGATAAACTGACCGCTATAGAGGGTGTGGATCGGTTTCACCGCGGCAGTTATTTCCACGAGTGCGTGCTGCGAGTCGATATGCCGGTGGGCCAGGTGATCGCTGGACTGGAAGCGCGTGGCATTGTCGCCGGCCTGGCGTTGGAAGCCGATTATCCGGACATGCAGGACTGCCTGCTGGTATGCGCAACCGAGCTTCGTACTGAGCAGGAAATGGATGACTATGCTGTCCACCTGGAAAATCTTATCAGCGAGCATGGGACTGATCAGCCCCGTGCAGGGACTTTGTAAGAGATCATGATGAGTCGCCTTATTTTTGAAAAATCATCCCCAGGTCGCCGCAACGCGGCCCCATTGCACGTGGCTGAAGACGCTGCCGATGACATCGAGACGTGTTTTTTACGCGATGAACCGCCCCTGCTGCCGGAAGTATCCGAAATGCAGGCGGTGCGCCATTACACGCAGCTGAGCCAGAATAATTTTTCCATCGATACCCATTTCTACCCGCTTGGCTCCTGCACGATGAAATACAACCCGCGCATCTGCAACGAACTGGCATCGCTGCCTGCGATTGCATCGCGCCATCCGGCTTCACCGGCGACGACCGGCCAGGGATTTCTTGCCTGCATGTACGAGCTGCAGGAGATGCTCAAGGATGTCGCCGGCATGAAAGCCGTCAGCCTGGCACCGATGGCCGGTGCCCAGGGCGAATTTACCGGTATTAAAATGATACGGGCCTATCATGATGCGCGCAGGGACGATGCGAGAACCGAGATACTGGTGCCTGACGCTGCGCATGGCACTAATCCTGCCACAGCCGTCATGTGCGGCTACAAGGTGCGCGAAATTCCCAC
>JARFQC010000252.1 GCA_029287965.1 Arenicellales bacterium | reverse complement strand
GATTTTTCCATCGCCAAGTACTTCACCCTCAAGGCGCTCGGGGTGTCGGAAGAAAAGCTTCTGATCACCTACGTCAAGGCGCTGCATCTCAACCAGGCGCACATGGTGCTGACCTACTACGAAAAGCCCGGTGCGATACCTCTAGTATTGGACAATCTCAACGGCGAGATACTTCCCGCTACCGAACGCCCCGACCTGCTGCCGGTATACAGTTTCAACGGTGGCGGACTGTGGACGGCAAAACAGCGTGGTAAAGGCAAGTTCATCGGCGGCAGTGATAAGATCAAGCTGTGGAGAGACCTGGAATCACGCATGGGCGGGGGCTAGCACAGTGGATATCTGCATGGACAATACATTGGCAATCAATCAGGCAACAGGAATCACATCATGACGCTATTCAGACAACTCCTGATCTTCACCCTCATCCTGTTCTTTTTGCTCTTCAGTGGCACCTGGATAGCACTGATACAGGGCACGCGAACATTTCTTGCCGAGCAGCTGGCATCGCATGCCCAGGACACGGCGACATCGTTCGGTCTTTCAATAACGCCACATATCGGCACTGAGGACTATGCAACCATCGACACGATGATGAATGCAGTATTCGATCGTGGTTACTACAAGTCTATTCAGGTCACGGATATCAATGGCAACGTAAAAGTAGAACGCCATCTCAACGTGGCCATCGAGGGTGTGCCGGAATGGTTCATCAAATTCGTCCCGCTGGGCTCCCCAAGCGCGACCTCGTCACTGATGGCAGGCTGGATACAGGCCGGTGAAGTGTATGTAGAGAGTAATCCGGGCTACGCCTACAAGGAATTCTGGAACATTGCCCGCATGATGAGTATCTGGTTTGCCATCATGGGCCTGATGGTCGCAGTCGTCGGCGGGTTGGGCATACGCTATCTACTCAAGCCACTGCGACGCGTGGAACAGCAGGCCGAGGCTCTCAGCCGTCGCCAGTACATCATCCAGGAGACTATCCCACGCACTCGGGAACTGCGCAGCGTCGTGTTGGCCATGAACCAGATGACAAACAAGGTCAGATCGATATTCGAGAAGCAGGCTGCGGTAGCCGAGCGTCTGCAGAACCAGGCCTATCGTGACGAGTTGACCGGGCTGGGTAACCGCCGCTACTTCGAAGGTCAGATCAAGCCGCGCCTTGAGCGTAAGGATGGCAACATAAAGGGGGCCTTGTTCCTTGTCCAGGTACACAACCTGCAGACCGTTAACAAGGAAAAAGGTTACCAGGCTGGTGATGCCCTGGTGAAGCGCACTGCCGAACTGCTGGATGCAGCGACAACACAGTATGGCAAGACGTCCCTGGCACGTCTCGGCGGCGGTGACTTTGGCATCTTCATGCCAGATGTAACACCAAGCGTAGTGGAAGGCGTCGCGACCGACATCATTGAAGGCTTCAGCAAGATCGCAGATGAAAACCTGGCATTGACTGAAAATGTCGGCCACGTAGGCAGTATCCTGTACACCAAGACTGCAACGCTGGGAACCCTGCTGACCGAGGCAGACAACATGCTGCGCCAGGCGCAGGACGAAGGGCCCAACAAGTGGAAGGGTGGCACGCTGTCCGATATCGACGAAAAGGCCCCGCAGGGCCAGGAAGAATGGCGCGCGACGCTGGATCGTGTCCTGGAAGAGGAAGACCTGACGCTGTACGCGCAGACTGTTGTCAAAACCACCGACCGGGACCAGACCTATCACCGCGAGATCTTCTCACGCGTGATACAGGAAGATGGCCATGTCATCAGCGCCGGTGTGTTCATGCCGCTGGCCCAGCGTCTGGGTGTGGTGGCTGCACTGGATCGTGTCGTGATCAAGCAGGCCATGAAGGTGACCCGAGAGCAGGCCGGTGCCGATCACCTGGCCGTGAATGTTTCCGCCGTGTCGCTGAAAGACGAGTCGTTCCTGGATTGGATATATGCCCAGTTGCAGAACGTACCCGAAACGATGCCGAAGCTGGTATTCGAGTTTGTTGAGTACAGCGCGGTACAGAACATGGATACGATGCGCGAATTCAGCACGCGAGTGCGCGAGGCAGGGCATGGCATCGCGCTGGATCACTTCGGATCAAGCTTCTCGAACTTCGGTTACCTGCAGTCCATGCGGCCTGACTACGTGAAGATCGACCGTGCCTTTACCAACGAACTGGGCAAGGAGGACAGCGACAGCGACTTCTTCATCAGTTCACTGTGCAGCGTGGCTCACAGCCTGGATGTGGAGGTCATTGCAGAAGGCGTGGAAAATGCGGAACAATTCGAATTGCTCAAAGAGCTCGACGTGGATGGTGTGCAGGGTTACTACATCGACAAGCCGGGACCTTTGGATGCGTAGCGTGCATGTATCAGCTGCCGTCATTCCGGCGAAAGCCGGAATCCAATCCTGGCTAAAGAAAACGAGCTGGTGACTACAGAATACCCTCGTCATCCATGATGATCGTGTCTTTGTTCAGGTCGCTCCTGACCTTTTTCCGGTTGAACAGCTTCTGCTGGGCCTCGTCGGGCAGGTCAGTGAACTTGATGACTTTTTTCGTTACCAGTACATCGACGAGGTCGTCGATTACCCGAATCATGCCCGGGTCGGTAGCACTCAGCAGGGTCTTGATGGGGCCCGCGTCATGATTGCTTTCGAGAAACTCGATGACTTCCGGGTCTGACAATTGTTTCTGTTCAGTCGCGGAATTTGTACTACTCTTATGCAGAGCGATAATTTCACCGGCATCATTACGTTCCACGTATATCATGATGGCAGGTGACACGTATCTGCTTGAGAGTTGGGAGTGGTTATGGTTCTATTCCTGCTCGGATTTTCCTGGTGAATTACCTTCTGCTTTATAGCAGATTCCCGGAACAGTGTAATGCCTGAAGAAGCGATTCAAAATAAAAATTTTACAGGGGTGAATGCAGGGAGTGGTGAAAGCCATGACGATTCCCTGCTCGACTGCCTGGAACTGATAGCCAGGCTGCAGGGCAGGCCTACTACGCGAACCGCACTGCGTTCCGGACTGCCGCTGGTCGACAACCGGCTGACGGTTGAATTATTTCCCCGTGCCGCGAACCGTGCCGGCCTGTCTTCCCGGGTCGTGCGCAGGCCGTTGCAGAACATCTCCAATCTTGAGCTGCCGGCCATACTGCTGATGAAGTCAGGTAGCGCCTGCGTGCTGGTAACGATTGATGACAGCAAGTCTTCGATAAAAGTACTGCTGCCTGAAGCAGGCATGGGTGAGCAGGTATTCAGCGTTGATGATTTCGATGAGCTTTATTCCGGTTACGCCATTTTCGTACGGCCACAGTTCCGCCCTGATCACCAGGTGCTCAGTGATTTACAGGAGAAGCCGGATAAATGGTTCTGGGGAACGATTTTCTCGTCGTGGCCAATCTACCGCGATGTATTGATTGCCTCGTTTCTGATTAATGTCTTCGGCCTTGCTTCACCCTTTTTCATCCTCAATGTCTATGACCGCGTGGTACCCAATGCGGCGTTCGAGACATTATGGGTACTTGGTATCGGTATTGGCATCATCTATGTCTTCGAACTGATCATGCGCGGCTTGCGCGGTTATTTTATTGACATAGCCGGCAAGAAGGCCGAACTGCAACTGTCAGCGATGCTGTTTGAAAAAGTCATGGGCCTGCGCATGGAGTCCAGGCCCAAATCGGTCGGCGCTTTTTCAAAGAACCTGCAGGAGTTCGACAGCGTCAGGGATTTCATAACGTCGTTCTCGATCACCGCCATTGTCGACATGCCTTTCGTGCTGCTGACGATGGCAGCCATTACCTACCTGGCCGGTGTCAAGATGCTGGCTATCCAGCTCATCGCCATCGCTATATTGCTGCTGTATTCATTTATTGTTCAGTTGCCGCTGAAAAAGGCGGTGGAAAATACTTACAAGGCCTCCGCACAAAAGAGCTCGACCGTGGTGGAAGGACTGTCGGGGGTTGAGACGATCAAGACCCTGGGTGCAGAAAGCCAGTTCCAGCGTTCCATCGAAGAATCGGTCGGGCATGTCTCCAAGTGGAGTGCGGTATCACGGCTCCTGTCGTCGTCGGTCAGCAATGTTTCCACCTTCGTGCAGAATATGTCTGTCGTGGCCGTCGTGATACTGGGCGTCTACATGATCACCAACGGTGAAATGACCCAGGGTGGTTTGATCGCCAGCGTTATCCTGTCACGTCGCATCATTGCGCCAATGTCGCAGGTCGCCAATCTTTCTACCCGCTATCATCGCGCCAAGACAGCACTGGCTACCTTGAATGGCATCATGGAATTGCCGGACGAAAAGCCGCAAGACAAGGCCCTGCTGCATCGCTCGTCGATTGAAGGCGAGATCGAGTTGAAGAACGTGAGTTTTGCCTACCAGGGCCAGCTCAACAAGGTGCTCAAGGACATCAACATCCATATCAAGCCGGGTGAACACGTTGCCGTTGTCGGACCGACGGGCTCAGGGAAGACCACGCTCGGCAAGATGATCATGGGGCTCTACGAACCCATGGAAGGCATGGTCGGGGTAGACGGTACGGACATACGCCAGATTGATCCCTCCGAACTGCGACACTTTATCGGCTATGTACCCCAGGATGTGACGCTATTCAGTGGTACCGTGAAGGAAAACATCACACTGGGAACCCATGACGCAACAGACTCGGCGATCCTGGCATCGGCAGAAACGTCCGGGGTGGCTGATTTTGTCCGCAACCATCCACTGGGTTATGACCTGCAGGTCGGTGAACGGGGCAGGCAGCTGTCCGGCGGGCAGCGACAAACGGTTGCCATTGCGCGCGCCGTGCTGCGTGATCCGCAGATTCTGCTGCTGGATGAACCCAGCAACTCGATGGACAACAAGACCGAGGCCAGGCTGATTCGCCGGCTCAAGGAAACCATTGAAGGCAAGACGATGGTACTGATTACGCACCGCTCGTCGACACTGAAACTGGTGGATCGGGTCATCGTCCTGGACAAGGGTGCCGTCGTGGCGGACGGCCCGAAAACCCAGGTGCTTGAATTGCTCAAATCGGGAAAAATACGCGTCTGACCATGCCAAACGAGGACAAAAAACCCGAAGCACAGCAGCCGGCTCCTGCAGCGCCGCAGGAAGCGAAGCCAGCTGGGCTATTCAACCGGCTTCCCAAGGACGACGTGGATTTCACCACCGACATCCGTTCCGCCATACTGGTGCAGACGCCGTCAGGTGGCAGGTCTATCGTCTGGATGACGCTTATCCTGCTTGTTGCCGCCCTGGTCTGGGCCTATTTTGCCGAGATTGAGGAAATAACCCGTGGCGATGGCAAGGTCATCCCTTCACGGCAGATCCAGGTCGTGCAGAACCTGGAAGGTGGTATCGTCGCCGAAATCCTGGTCAACGAAGGGGATGTAGTTGAAAAAGATGCGCTGCTGCTGCGCATTGACGACACGCGTTTTTCCGCCCCCTTCCGGGAGAGCCGGGTCAAGTACATGGCGCTTAAAGCTAAAGTGGCTCGCCTGCGGGCGGAATCGCTGGGTGCGATCCTGGAGATAGAGGATGACATAAAAACTGAATTCCCAAGTATCGCTCAGCGGGAACT
>JARFQC010000185.1 GCA_029287965.1 Arenicellales bacterium | reverse complement strand
AAATTTTCTTTCGTTGCGGGAGAAATGGTACGTGTCATCGATGGTCCTTTCGCGGATTTCAACGGCACTGTGGAAGATGTGAACTACGAGAAGAACAAGATGCGCGTGGCGGTCTCGATCTTCGGGCGCTTCACACCGGTTGAACTTGATTTCAGCCAGGTTGAAAAAAGCTGAGCCTAACGGTTTTTAAAATCGACTGCCACGGGTAGTCACAACACGGGGAGCCGCAAGGCGTTTGAACCCGATACGGAGTAAACAATGGCTAAGAAAATTGAAGCCTACATCAAGCTGCAGGTGCCTGCAGGCCAGGCCAATCCCAGTCCGCCTGTAGGTCCGGCGTTGGGTCAGCACGGCCTGAATATCATGGAATTCTGCAAGGCTTTCAACGCAGAAACACAGGGCATGGAGCAGGGTATGCCTGTCCCTGTCATCATCACAGTGTTCAGTGACAAAAGCTTCTCTTTCATCAAGAAGACACCGCCTGCATCCATATTGCTGAAGAAGGCGGCAGGTATCAAGAGTGGATCTGCAACACCTCATACCGACAAGGTGGGTAAGGTGACGCGTGCCCAACTCGAGGAAATTGCCACCACGAAAATGGCAGACCTCAATGCTAATGACATGGATGCAGCAGTACGGATTATTGCTGGTAGTGCCCGCAGCATGGGCATCGAAACAGAGGAGGCGTAATCATGGCCAAGATCACAAAACGCCGCCAGGCAATCGAAGAAAAGCTTTCAGCAGGCACCAGCCACCCGCTCGAAGAGGCACTCAAAGTGCTGAAAGAGTGTGCAACCGCCAAGTTCGATGAGTCCATCGACGTTGCCATCAACCTCGGCATAGACGCACGTAAGTCGGATCAGAATGTACGCGGGGCAACTGTAATGCCTCGTGGTACCGGCAAAACAGTACGCATAGCCGTATTTGCTGACGGTGACCAGGCAGAAGCTGCGAAAGCAGCAGGCGCCGACGCAGTGGGTATGGACGACCTCGCCGAGAGCATGAAAAAAGGTGACCTCAATTACGACGTCGTTATTGCGGCACCTGATGCAATGCGAGTTGTTGGTGCACTGGGTCCGGTTCTCGGTCCTCGGGGACTAATGCCGAACCCTAAAGTTGGTACTGTTACCGCGGATGTTGCCGTTGCCATTAATAATGCCAAGGCGGGCCAGGTGCAGTTCAGAAATGACAAGGCCGGAATTATTCATTGTTCTGTAGGCAAGGCGTCATTTGATACCGACGCGCTGGTCGAAAATATTAATAGCTTGATGGCGGCGCTTCACAAAGCCAAGCCTTCGTCAGCCAAAGGGCAGTATATCAAGCGTATTGCTATATCCAGCACAATGGGGCCGGGTATCAGCGTTGACAGGTCAACCGTAGAGGCGGTTGCCTGAGCAAGAACGTGGCATGCGCATTGTGCATGCCCGGCTTTATGTCATCTTGATGGCATAAGGTACTAGGGCCGCCGTCCGGTGAAAGCCGGGCTGCGGATTGTCAAAGACCGCAGGAGTTATCGACGTAATCCTGAATGGAAAACGCCGTTTAACTTAATCGCCTGCGTAGATGGTATACCCGAAGTCAGGATCTCCTGCGAAGGATGCCATATAACTGGAGGTTGTGCTCATATGAGTCTCAACATCGATGAGAAAAAGGCCGTAGTCGCTGAAGTCACGGAAGAAATTTCCGGGGCACAGGCAGCTATTCTGGCCGAGTATCGAGGCTTGACGGTCGCACAGATGACGGACCTGCGCAAAAATGCGCGTGAATCCGGCGTTTATCTGCGCGTAGTCAAGAACACGCTCGCGAGGCGTGCCGTCGATGGTTCTTCCTTCGAATGCCTGCAGGAGCATATGGTCGGTCCATTGGCCTATGCGATAGCCGAAGATCCGGCTGCCTGCGCGAAGGTATTGAAGAACTTCGCCAAGGACAACGAAAGCTTCAACATCAAAGTTGGTGCAATGTCCGGCAAGCTGCTTACCGAAGAAGAAATCAACGCACTGGCAAAACTTCCTGGCCGTGATGAGCTGCTGGCAATGCTGATGGGTACCATGAAGGCACCTGTTCAGAAATTTGTCTCGACGCTTAATGAAGTTCCCGGGAAGTTTGTTCGTACACTCGCTGCTGTTCGTGACAGTAAGCAAGCCGCTTAACATTTAATACTGAAAGTAATCAGGAGATTTAACAATGGCTCTGACTAAAGAAGAAATTATCGACGCAATCGCTGAAATGTCTGTTCTGGACCTGTCCGAACTGATCGGCGAAATGGAAGAAAAATTTGGCGTATCCGCTGCAGCTGCAGCCGTTGCCGCAGCCCCGGCTGCCGGCGGTGGTGATGCTGGCGGTGCCGCTGAAGAACAATCTGAATTTGACGTGGTCCTGACCGGCTTCGGCGACAAGAAAGTGGGCGTGATCAAGGCCGTTCGTGCTGCAACAGGTCTTGGCCTGAAGGAAGCAAAGGAAATGGTTGAATCAGCACCTGCTCCTGTCAAGGAAGGCGTTGAAAAGGCTGAAGCAGAAGAGCTCAAGAAGCAGCTTGAAGAAGCCGGCGCAACCGTCGAACTCAAGTAAACGATTGCTCATCCTCAGGGATGAGCTGAATACCAGGCTGGTGGCGAAAGCCACCGGCCTTTAGTTGTTTGTCGGCGAAACTTCGCTGACCCTGGCACTAACCTCACACGAAACGAGGACGATTGATGGCCTACTCCTTTGCCGAAAAGAAACGTATTCGTAACAGTTTCAGCAAGCGACCAAGCATACTGGAAACTCCCGACCTGCTGACCACCCAGAAGCATTCATATTTGCGCCTGCTGCAGGCAAGCGCAGATCCGGAGAAGCGGCTGGATGAAGGCCTGCAGGCTGCTTTCCAGTCTGTTTTCCCGATCGTCAGCTACAATGGTGACGTTGAGCTGCAGTTTGTAAAGTATCGCCTTGGCACACCAGTATTCGATGTCAAGGAGTGCCAGCAGCGCGGCCAGATTTACGCAGCACCATTGCGCGTGACACTGCGTCTGGTTATCTTCGATAAGGAAGGCAAGTCAAAATCTGCAGCCAAGAAGATTCGCGAAGTCAGAGAGCAGGAAGTTTATCTCGGCGAAATCCCCCTGATGACCGAGAACGGTTCGTTTGTCATCAATGGTACTGAGCGCGTAGTTGTTTCGCAGCTGCATCGTTCACCGGGTGTTTTCTTTGATGATGACAAGGGCAAGACCCATTCGTCAGGCAAACTGCTTTTCTCGGCACGTGTGATTCCATACCGCGGGTCATGGCTCGACCTGGAATTCGACCCCAAGGATCTCGTTTATGTGCGTATCGACCGTCGCCGTAAACTGCCCGCAACAATATTGCTGCGCGCCCTGGGTTACTCGAACCAGGAAATACTCGAGATGTTTTTCGACACAGACGAGTTCAAGCTCACTGCAAAGGAAACACGCCTGGCCCTGGTCCCTGACCGCCTCCGTGGTCAGGAGTTGAGCTTTGATATCAAGACACCTAAAGGCGACGTGATTGTTGAGGCAGGTCGCCGCATCACTGCCCGCCATATCCGCCAGATGGAGAAAGCACGTTTAAAATCACTGCCAGTACCCAGGGAATTTCTCGCTGGACGCACTCTGGCAAAAGATTTCATTGACAAGGACACTGGTGAAATCCTTTTCGAAGCCAATGCTGTACTGACGGAAGAGATCGTCGATACCATGTTTGAAAAAGGCGCAAAGACAATAGAGACGCTCTATACGAATGATCTCGATTGCGGCTCCTTTATCTCAGACACCATGCGCATCGATGCATCACGTACCCAGCTGGAAGGCCAGGTAGAGATTTACAAGATGATGCGTCCGGGTGAACCACCAACAAAGGATGCAGCACAGAATCTTTTTGAGAATCTGTTCTTCAATCCCGATCGTTATGACCTGTCTGCCGTCGGCCGGATGAAGTTTAATCGTCGCCTGGATATGGAATCAGACGAAGGTGAGGGAATACTCAGCAAGGAAGATATCGTAAAGGTCATGACGACCCTTATTAACCTGAAAAACGGCATGGGTAAGACCGACGATATCGATAACCTGGGCAACCGCCGGATTCGTTCGGTGGGTGAACTGGTCGAGAACCAGTTTCGTATCGGCCTGGTTCGTGTAGAGCGGGCGGTTAAGGATCGCCTGACCCTGGCTGAGTCTGAAGGCCTCACGCCACAGGACCTGATCAACGCCAAGCCTGTTTCTGCAGTAGTAAAGGAATTCTTCGGATCCAGCCAGTTGTCGCAATTCATGGATCAGACCAATCCGTTGTCCGAAGTAACGCATAAGCGCCGTGTTTCCGCGCTTGGCCCGGGTGGCCTGACTCGTGAGCGCGCCGGTTTCGAGGTGCGTGACGTTCACCCGACCCACTATGGCCGTGTTTGTCCAATTGAAACGCCTGAAGGGCCGAATATCGGCCTGATCAATTCACTGGCTGTCTATGCCCGGACCAATAACTACGGCTTCCTTGAAACGCCCTACAGGAAGGTAGTAAATGGAAAGGTTACTGACGAAATTGTTTACCTGTCAGCCATTGAAGAAGGTAATTATGTAATTGCCCAGGCGAATGCCAATACGGACAAGAATGGCAAGTTCATGGATGAACTGATTTCCTGTCGTCACCGCAACGAATTCACTTTGGCCGCTGCCGCAGATGTGAGCTACATCGACGTTGCGCCGTCGCAGATCGTATCCGTTGCAGCATCGCTGATTCCCTTCCTCGAGCACGATGACGCCAACCGTGCATTGATGGGCTCCAACATGCAGCGTCAGGCCGTGCCGGTTCTGCGCAGCGAGAAGCCGTTTGTAGGAACCGGGATGGAACGTACCGTGGCAATTGACTCCGGTGTAACGGTAGTCGCACGCCGAGGTGGCCAGGTCGATTCGGTCGATTCCGCGCGTATCGTTGTTCGCGTGAATGATGACGAGGCATCTTCCGGTGATTCAGGCGTCGATATCTATAACCTGGTGAAATATTCACGTTCCAACCAGAACACGACAATCAATCAGCGTCCCCTGGTAAAAGTGGGTGATTTCGTATCTTCCGGTGACGTTCTTGCAGACGGTCCATCGACTGACCTCGGTGAACTGGCGCTCGGCCGCAACATCATGATTGCATTCATGCCATGGAACGGGTACAACTTCGAAGATTCGATCCTGATCTCGGAACGAATCGTAGAAACTGACACGTTCACCAGTATCCATATAGAAGAGCGTACCTGCGTTGCCCGTGATATCAAGCTGGGTTCTGAAGAAGTGACACGCGATATACCGAATGTCGGTGAAGCGGCACTCGCCAAGCTCGACGAATCCGGCATCGTGTATATCGGCGCTGAAGTTAACCCGGGTGACATCCTGGTCGGTAAGGTGACGCCGAAAGGCGAAACCCAACTGACGCCGGAAGAGAAGCTGCTGCGTGCGATATTCGGTGAGAAGGCTTCTGATGTAAAAGATACATCACTGCGTATGCCATCAGGTATGTCCGGTACGGTTATCGATGTACAGGTGTTCACGCGTGACGGCGTTGAGAAGGACTTGCGCGCTCAGTCTATCGAGAACGAGCAGATTGCCAGTGTTGAAAAGGACCTTGGCGATCAGTGGCGTATCGTAGAAGAAGACGCTTACGATCGTATTTCCAAACTGCTGTCCGGTCGTGTGGCAGAAGGTGGTCCTAAAGGTCTTAAGTCCGGCAGTAAGATAACCCGTACCTATCTCGATGATCTGCCTCGCGACAAATGGTTTGAAGTTCGTCTGCGCAATGAAGACATCAATACCAATCTTGAGCAGATACGCCAGCAGTTGGATCAGCAGAAGAAACACTTCGACGATCTCCTTGAAGAAAAGAAAGGCAAAATTACTGCAGGTGATGACCTTGCTCCGGGTGTACTCAAGATGGTCAAGGTGTTTGTGGCCGTCAAGCGTCGTCTGCAGCCCGGTGACAAGATGGCCGGACGCCACGGTAACAAGGGTGTTATCTCACGCATCGTGGCAGTAGAAGACATGCCATACATGGAAGACGGTACGCCGGTAGACATCGTCCTGAATCCACTCGGTGTGCCATCACGTATGAACGTAGGCCAGGTGCTGGAGATGCACCTTGGATGGGCAGCTAAGGGGCTGGGAAACAAGATCACTGCCATGTTGCGCAAGGAAGCGAAAGTTTCCCAGTTGCGCACATTCCTTGGCAAGGTCTACAACAGCAGCGGCAAGAAGGAGGACATCAAGTCCTTGAGCGACGATGAAGTCAAGGAACTCGCGAAGAATCTGGCCGATGGTGTTCCGATGGCTACACCTGTTTTCGACGGTGCTGCCGAGGAAGAAATCAAGGCGATGCTGGAACTTGCCGATCTGCCCACGTCAGGGCAAACCCAGTTGATTGATGGACGCACTGGTGAACCATTCGATCGTAAAACGACTGTCGGGTATATGTACATACTCAAGCTGAACCATCTTGTCGACGACAAAATGCATGCCCGCTCAACTGGACCGTACAGCCTTGTTACACAGCAGCCGCTTGGAGGCAAGGCCCAGTTTGGTGGTCAGCGTTTCGGTGAAATGGAAGTGTGGGCGCTGGAAGCCTATGGCGCATCTTATACCTTGCAGGAGATGTTGACCGTCAAGTCTGACGATGTAGGTGGTCGTTCCAAGATGTACGAGAACATCGTAAAGGGCAATCACCACATGGAAGCTGGTATGCCTGAGTCATTCAACGTTCTGATGAAAGAGATCAGAGCACTGGCTCTGGACATGGAACTGATCCATAACTAAGGCATTACCTGCAACTATATATTTCCGATGAACAGTAATCATCGAGGAGAAGGACATTGAGAGACCTATTCAATCTTTTTAATCAGGCAGAGAAAAAAGATGACTTTGATGCCATACGCATCGGCCTGGCATCGCCGGAAAAAATTCGTTCCTGGTCCTATGGCGAAGTAAAAAAACCTGAAACGATCAACTACCGCACGTTCAAGCCCGAGCGTGACGGTCTGTTTTGTGCCAAGCTGTTTGGCCCGGTGAGTGACTACGAGTGCCTGTGTGGTAAATACAAGCGACTGAAGCATCGTGGTGTGGTGTGCGAGAAATGCGGTGTTGAAGTGACTCATTCCAAAGTGCGTCGTGAGCGCATGGGCCACATCGACCTTGCCACACCTGTCGCGCATATCTGGTTCCTCAAGTCGCTGCCTTCACGCATGGGCCTGATCCTCGATATGACTGTCCGCGATATTGAGCGGGTTCTTTATTTCGAAGGCTATGTCGTAGTCGATAGCGGTCTTACTCCGCTCGAAGAACGCACTCTGCTCACTGAAGACCAGTACATCGAAGCACTTGAAGAGTACGGTGATGAATTCGAAGCTGGAATGGGCGCAGAAGCCGTTCGAATTTTGCTGCGCAACCTGGACCTGCAGGAGATTGCGACTCAGCTGCGTACGGAGCTGGAAGAAACCAACGCCGTCACGAAAATCAAGAAACTGGCCAAGCGACTGAAAGTTATCGAAGCATTCATCAGTTCCGACAATAAGCCGGAATGGATGATTATCGATATTCTGCCGGTACTGCCGCCTGACTTGCGTCCGCTCGTGCCGCTGGATGGCGGTCGATTTGCCACGTCCGACCTCAATGATCTGTATCGGCGTGTCATCAACCGTAATAACCGCCTCAAGCGTCTGCTTGAACTGAATGCACCTGACATTATCGTGCGCAACGAAAAGCGCATGTTGCAGGAAGCCGTCGATGCACTGCTCGACAATGGTCGTCGTGGCAAAGCCATTACGGGCGCCAACAAGCGTCAGCTCAAGTCTCTGGCTGACATGATCAAGGGCAAGCAGGGTCGATTCCGCCAGAACCTGCTGGGTAAGCGAGTTGATTACTCTGGCCGTTCAGTAATCGTTGTTGGGCCGACCTTGAAGCTTCACCAGTGCGGTCTGCCGAAAAAAATGGCCCTGGAACTGTTCAAGCCATTCATCTTCAGCAAGCTGGAGCTGCGTGGTCTTGCTACCACGATCAAGCAAGCTAAGAAGATGGTGGAACAGGAAAGCGCCGAAGTCTGGGATATTCTTGAAGAAGTCATCCGCGAGCATCCTGTCATGCTCAACCGCGCCCCGACACTTCATCGTCTCGGCATCCAGGCATTTGAACCGATTCTTGTTGAAGGCAAGGCCATTCAATTGCATCCCCTGGTTTGTGCGCCTTATAACGCCGACTTTGATGGCGACCAGATGGCTGTACACGTACCGCTTTCCATCGAAGCTCAGCTGGAAGCACGCACCCTGATGATGTCGACAAACAATGTGCTCTCGCCAGCTAACGGCGATCCGATCATTGTGCCATCGCAGGATATCGTACTCGGTCTGTATTTCATGACTCGCGAAGACGTACAGGCACCCGGCAGCGGCAGTTATTTCTCCGATGTTGCCGAAGCACGTCGCGCTTACGAGTCAGGAGAAGTAGGGCTGCATGCGAGCGCAAAGATTCGCATTACCGAGACACCGAGTGACGAAGACGGCAACATGACGACGGTGACCACTATTTATGACACAACGGTTGGCCGCGCTCTGCTCTCAGAGATACTCCCGTCAGCCGTCCCATTCAGCGCAATCAACCAGGTCATGAAAAAGAAGGCCATTTCCCAGGTGATCGACCGCAGTTATCGAGAAGCGGGCCTGAAAGATACCGTCATCTTTGCTGACCAGCTGATGTATACCGGCTTCTCCATGGCTGCCCGTTCTGGTATTTCGATTGGTGTCGATGACATGGTGATCCCGGCCAAGAAAGCTGAAATTCTGGAACAGGCTGAAAACGAAGTCATCAATATCCAGCAGCAATTCAATGACGGCCTGGTTACGAACGGCGAGCGTTACAACAAAGTCGTTGATATCTGGACTCACACCAGTGAGCAGGTTGCCAACTCAATGATGGACGAGCTTGGAACAGATACCGCAACAGATAAAGACGGTAAAAAGATCGAGCAGGATTCATTCAACTCGATTTACATGATGGCTGACTCGGGTGCACGTGGCTCACATGCACAGATACGTCAGCTAGCCGGTATGCGCGGCTTGATGGCCAAGCCAGATGGCTCGATTATCGAAACGCCGATTACGGCTAACTTCCGTGAGGGATTGAACGTACTCCAGTACTTTATTTCTACTCACGGCGCACGTAAGGGGTTGGCGGATACCGCGTTGAAGACTGCGAACTCGGGTTACCTGACACGCCGCCTCGTTGATGTCTGCCAGGATCTCGTTGTCACTGAAGATGATTGCGGAACGAATGCCGGTGTCAGTAAGGAAACCCTGGTGCAGGGTGGTGAAATCGTACTTCCTCTGGCTGACCGTGTGCTCGGTCGAGTTGTAGTTGAGGATATAGCCAATCCTGAAGACGGTTCTGTGCTGATAGCCCGCAACAAGATGATCGATGAGCGGGATGTGAAGCTGCTGGAAGACCACTATATCGATGAAATCATCGTTCGATCTCCAGTTACATGTGAAACACGTTTTGGTATATGCGCGAAGTGCTATGGCCGTGACCTTGGCCGTGGCCATCTGGTGACGTCTGGAGAAGCCGTGGGTGTAATCGCCGCTCAGAGTATTGGCGAACCTGGAACCCAGCTGACGATGCGTACCTTCCATATTGGTGGCGCGGCGACGGGTATGGCTGCAGTGAGCAACGTTGAGCTGAAAAACACCGGTAAGGTGATACTCAACAATATTAAATTTGTTGAAAACAGCAAAGGCAACTATGTCACGATATCTCGCTCAGGTGAGATGGTCATCCAGGATACCCGTGGTGCCAATCGCGAAAAACACCGGATTCCCTATGGTGCAGAAATCACAATCAAAGATGGTGATGATGTAGAAGCTGGGCAGATTGTTGCCAGCTGGGATCCGCATACCCATCCGATAGTCAGTGAAGTACAAGGTAAAGCCAGCTTCATCGACATGGTTGAAGGTGTTACCTATAACAAGCAGTCGGACGACATTACCGGACTGACCCGTTACGTGATTTCAGAGCGGGGCTCTCGTTCCGCTGCAGCAGGCGATCTGAAGCCAGCGATTATGCTTGTAGATGCAAAGGGTGAACCCATGGTGTTCCCCGGCACTGAAATTGTCGCAAAGTATGATCTTCCTGGCGGCGCCATTCTGATGCTCGATGATGGCGGTAAGGTCAATGTCGGTGACATTCTGGCAAGGATACCTCACGAAGGTTCGACCACCCGTGATATCACGGGTGGTCTACCACGTGTTGCCGAGCTGTTTGAAGCGCGTAAACCAAAAGACAACGCGATCCTGGCAGAAGTCAGCGGTATCGTGTCTTTCGGCAAGGAAACGAAAGGCAAGCAGCGCCTGGTACTGACCGATGCAGAGGGCGAAAACCATGAATTCCTGATAGCAAAAGGACGTCCGCTCTCAGTAGTTGAAGGTGAGTCCGTAGAAAAAGGCGAAGTGATTGTTGAAGGACCGCCGCTTGCAGCCGATATTCTGCGTCTGAAAGGTGTTGCCAACCTGCTCGAGTATATCGTTGAAGAAGTGCAGGACGTGTATCGCCTGCAAGGTGTGAAAATCGACGATAAGCACATCGAAGTTATCGTGCGTCAGATGCTGCGTAAAGTCACCGTGGATACTCCGGGCGACACTCTCTTCCTGCCGGGTGAGCAGCTTGAACGTTCAACCCTGCTCGAGACCAACGACGAGATGGAGGCGCAAGGCAAGATTCCGGCAACCTATACCCGCGATCTGCTCGGTATTACCAAGGCGTCTCTGACTACTGAGTCCTTTATTTCGGCGGCTTCCTTCCAGGAGACCACCCGTGTACTGACCGAAGCTGCCATCAACGGCAAGGTCGACTCGTTGCGAGGCCTCAAGGAAAACGTCATCGTAGGCCGTCTCATACCGGCAGGTACCGGCCTGGCGCACCATCAGGAGCGTCATCGCCGCAAGCACCAGGAGTCGGTTGAAGCCGAGGCACTCAAACAGTTCGTCGATGCCGACTCATCCGGTGACACGGAAGTTTCAGAAGGCGACGAGGCAGCTTTGTCCGCCTGATCGCCGTCAGAAAAAACCGCATCGTCGTGTAGGCAATAAATGCACGTCGAAACGCGGTGATATGCCCGTAACCGGGTTGACAGTCGGCACTGATGTGCCTAAAATCCCCGCTCTTTTCGCAGGCCGGAAGACCAATCCGGCCTGCGTCTCGTTTTGGGTTGGAGAAAAAGTGAATGCCAACAATTAATCAGCTGGTTCGCAAGCCGCGCCAGAGCCAGAAAAAGAAGTCAAATGTCCCCGCGCTGATGGCCTGCCCGCAGCGTAGAGGTGTATGTACACGTGTATATACAACGACGCCTAAGAAACCGAACTCGGCACTGCGTAAAGTGGCCCGTGTAAGGCTTACAAATGGTTACGAAGTCAGTAGCTACATCGGCGGTGAAGGACACAACCTCCAGGAGCACTCAGTAGTGCTGATCAGGGGTGGACGAGTAAAGGATTTGCCAGGTGTTCGCTACCACGTTGTGCGTGGCTCGCTGGATACATCGGGTGTCGGAGATCGCCGTCAGGGCAGATCAAAATACGGCGCCAAACGGCCTAAATCTTAATTTAATCAACAGGTTTTAAGATGCCAAGAAGAAGAGAAGTACCGAAACGCCAAATCCTGCCCGATCCCAAGTTCGGCAGTGAAACGCTGGCCAAATTCGTAAATATCCTGATGCTGGATGGCAAGAAGTCGACAGCAGAAAAGATCACCTACGGTGCTCTCGATCTCATTGCAGAGCGGACGAATGATGATCCGCTGGAAGTATTTGAAAACGCACTGGAAAATGTGCGTCCTACCGTCGAAGTCAAGAGTCGCCGGGTAGGTGGTGCAACATACCAGGTCCCGGTTGAAGTCCGCCCTAACAGGCGTACGGCGCTCGCTATGCGCTGGCTGGTAGAAGCTTCACGCAAGCGTGGAGAAAAATCTATGGGTGTAAGGCTGGCTGGTGAACTGATTGACGCAGCAGGGAATCGCGGAACAGCGGTCAAGAAGCGTGAAGATACGCACCGCATGGCTGAAGCCAATAAGGCTTTCGCTCATTACCGTTACTAATTTTAAACGTTGAGTAGTTAAGGAATTTACGAAGTGGCTCGCAAGACTCCAATTCAGAGGTATCGCAACATCGGCATCATGGCTCACATTGATGCGGGTAAAACGACGACCACAGAACGTGTTCTGTACTATACCGGTATTTCGCACAAGATCGGCGAAGTGCATGACGGCGCTGCCACCATGGACTGGATGGAGCAGGAGCAGGAGCGTGGTATTACGATTACTTCTGCAGCAACAACATGCTTCTGGAAGGGTATGCGCCAGGAGAAAGATGAGCACAGAATCAACATCATTGATACGCCCGGACACGTTGACTTCACGATTGAAGTTGAGCGTTCCCTGCGTGTGCTGGACGGTGCCTGTGCAGTGTTTTGTGCGGTTGGCGGTGTAGAGCCCCAATCTGAAACAGTCTGGCGCCAGGCCGATAAATATGAAGTCCCACGCATGGCCTTCGTCAACAAAATGGATCGTGCAGGAGCTGATTTCCTGCGTGTAGTCGGCCAGTTGAAGGATCGACTCGGTGCAAATGCAGTGCCGATGCAATTGCCTATTGGTGCAGAAGACAATTTCGAAGGAATCGTCGACCTGGTTCGCATGAAAGCGATCTACTGGGAAGAGGAAAACATGGGCATGAAATTCGAGGAGCGCGATATCCCCGAAGACATGCTGGCACAATGCCAGGAATACCATGAGTCTCTCGTTGAAACAGCCGCGGAAGCGTCTGAAGAGATGATGGATAAATACCTCGAAGAAGGTGAACTTTCAGTTGACGAGATATTCCAGGGCCTGCGAGTGCAGACACTGGCGAATGAAGTGGTGTGTGTTTTCTGTGGTTCAGCATTCAAGAACAAAGGCGTTCAGTCGATGCTCGACGGTATCGTAGATCTGATGCCGTCTCCCGTTGATGTTCCGGCTATAACGGGCGTACTTGACGATAAAGACGAGACAGTGGCAGAGCGTCCTTCCGACGACAAGGCACCCTTTGCCGCACTCGCGTTCAAGATTGCAACCGATCCATTTGTGGGTCAGCTGGTGTTCTTCCGTGTTTACTCCGGTGTCCTCAACTCCGGTGATACTGTCTATAACCCAGTCAAGCACAAAAAAGAGCGGATTGGTCGCATCCTTCAGATGCACGCTAACTCACGTGAAGAAATCAAGGAAGTGCTGGCCGGCGATATCGCTGCAGCGGTAGGTCTCAAAGACATAACCACGGGTGACACGCTGTGCGATCCAAATAACATTATTACGCTTGAGCGCATGGAATTTCCGGAGCCGGTTATTTCGCAGGCGGTTGAGCCCAAGACCAAGACCGATCAGGAAAAGATGGGCCTGGCGTTGTCCAAGCTTGCCCAGGAAGATCCCTCGTTCCGCGTTCAAACTGATGAAGAATCCGGACAGACTATTATTTCCGGAATGGGTGAGCTTCATCTGGAGATCATTATTGATCGCATGATGAGGGAATTCAGTGTCGAAGCAAATGTTGGCAAGCCACAGGTTGCTTACCGTGAGACGATTAAGAAAACTGTTGAGCATCAGCACAAATATGCGAAACAGTCTGGTGGTCGCGGTCAGTACGGGCATGTTTATCTGCGATTGATGCCACAGGAGTCTGGCAGCGAGTTCGAATTTGCTGATGAGATCAAGGGTGGTGCAGTTCCACGCGAATTTATCCCGGCGGTAAAAAAAGGCGTGGAAGACACGATAGCTTCCGGCGTACTGGCTGGCTAACCGGTTGTTGATGTGAATGTTGCACTCTATGATGGATCCTTCCACGAAGTCGACTCATCCTAATTCGCATTTAAGGCTGCCGCATCTATGTGCTTCAAGGAAGCATTCATGCTGGCTAACCCAATACTGCTCGAACCCATCATGTCTGTCGAAGTCGTTACGCCGGAAGAATATATGGGTGGAGTAAACGGTGATATTTCATCTCGCCGTGGAATGATTCAATCCATGGAAGATGGTCCATCCGGAAAAATCATTCGTTGTGAGGTGCCGCTGTCTGAAATGTTCGGTTACGCAACATCGTTGCGCTCCGCAACACAAGGTCGTGCCACGTATTCTATGGAATTTGAAAAGTATGCGCCGGCACCGAATAGCGTTGCTGATGCCGTTGTAAAGAGTAAATCTTAAGAACAACTATATTTACGTAC
Organism: Arenicellales bacterium; assembly: GCA_029287965.1. Classification (GTDB taxonomy): domain Bacteria; phylum Pseudomonadota; class Gammaproteobacteria; order BMS3Bbin11; family BMS3Bbin11; genus JARFQC01. The sequence goes on along the minus strand of JARFQC010000185.1, from coordinate 138 downwards.
GAGGAATAAGACGTGTCCAAGGAAAAATTTGAACGTACGAAGCCGCATGTGAACGTAGGAACGATCGGTCACGTGGATCACGGCAAGACGACGCTGACGGCGGCGCTGACGACGGTGCTGGCGAAAGCGCACGGTGGT
>JARFQC010000175.1 GCA_029287965.1 Arenicellales bacterium | reverse complement strand
GCCCCGATGGCGATGAAGATCAGGAAGATATGGCGGCCGAAGAACACCATCAGCAGGATGACGAAGAACATGAACGGCATCGCGTAGAGGATGTCGACAATGCGCATCATGATGCTGTCGATACGTCCACCCAGGTAGCCCGCGGTGGCTCCGTAGGCGATGCCGATCACGAGGCTGACCAGGGTCGCAATGATGCCAACCATCAGCGAGATGCGCCCGCCATGCAAAGTGCGTACGTAAAGATCGCGTCCTATGGCATCGGTACCGAACACATGCCCGCTGGCGATGTCGGGCGGCGTGGATATCAGTTCCCAGTCGACGTCATCGAAGGCGAACGGGCTCAGTCCGGGGCCGAAAATGACCAGCAGGATAATGCTGCTTAGAATGAGCATGCTTGCCACGGCGGCCTTGTTCTGCAGCAGCCGGTATCGCGCGTCCGACCACAGGCTGCGGCCCTTTATCTCCTTATTGGTGGCTTCCAGTACTGCCGTGTTGTGCCGGGGAGATGCCATCAGTAACGTATTTTCGGGTCGAGCATGGCGTACACCAGGTCGACGATCAGGTTGAAGGCAATGATCAGGATGCCGTAAAAGACCACGACGCCCATGACCAGCGTGTAGTCGCGATTCAGTGCCCCCTGTACGAAGTAACGGCCCAGCCCGGGAATACCGAAGATCTGCTCGATCACCACGGAGCCAGTAATTATGCCTGCTGCAGCCGGGCCCAGGAACGAGATGACCGGCAACAGGGCAGGCTTCATCGCGTGGCGCAGGATGATGGTGCGATCAGGCAGTCCCTTGGCGCGGGCAGTGCGTATCGGGTTGCTGCGCAGTACTTCGATCATTGAGCCGCGCATGAGTCGTGCGATGTAGGCGATATAGGGCAGGGTCAGCGCCACGATGGGCAGGATGGTGTTGGCGAACGCGCCGCCGTTCCAGCCTCCCGCAGGGAGCCACTTCAGAAACACGGCGAACACCAGGATCAGCAGTGGCGCCATGACGAAGTTGGGTACCGAGATGCCGGTCATCGCCGTGGCCATGACGGTGTAATCCGTACGCGTGTTTTGCTTCAAGGCAGCAATCGTTCCCAGTGCAGAGCCGATCAGGAACGCGAGCAGGATCGCCGTGCCGCCAAGGCGCAACGAAACCGGGAAGCCGGTCGCAATCAGTTCATTGACACTGTAGTCCTTGTACTGGAACGACGGGCCGAAGTCGCCTCGCGCCAGGTCTGCGAGATAGCGGACGTACTGCTGAACCAGGGGTTCGTCGAGGTGGTATTTCTTGTCCAGGTTGGCCTGGATTTCTGGTGGCAGGGTCTTCTCGCCGTCGAACGGGCCACCCGGTGCGGCACGCATCATGAAAAATGCCAGCGTCACCAGGATCAGCAATGTCGGCCAGGCGCCGAGGAAGCGTTTTAGGGAATAGCGGAGCAAGCGAATCGATCCTGAGCAAGCGAATGCGCGCAGTATAGCAGGGGCCTAGGGGATCATTGTAGGAGCGGCGGCCTCGCCGCGATATTTTCGAAAATATTTAGTTGCACTGTGGGAGCGATAACCTATCGCGACATGTTTGGCAGCTGAATTTCGCGATAGGTTATCGCTCCCACAGATCCTTGAGTGATTCCCGGCGACGACTGCATGGATGCAGGAGGTAGACTAACGCATCGAGCAGTTACCGAGTCCGCCGCTCCTACAGAGGATTCCGCGGACCACTGCTACATATCCGTTGCAGAATATCCGCATGAAATAAGCCCCTTTTTTACCACTTCTGTCATATGGAATTTTGCTCCAATCAAGGTATAGTCCGTTAAACTTCCTGACGTCTGAATACGGTTGACCGACACCCGCTTCACATTGCCCGTACGCATCTATTACGAAGACACTGATGCCGGTGGCGTCGTCTATCACGCCAATTACCTGCGCCTCATGGAACGTGCCCGTACCGAGTGGCTGCGCAACATAGGTTATGACCTCGACGTAGTCGCCCGCGATGACAACCTGATGTTTGTCGTGCATGCAATCAAGATTAATTACCACAAACCTGCACGCCTGAATGACCTGCTGGATGTGTCCGCTCAGCTGGTCCGTATGCGGCGTGCGACGCTGGACATCGAGCATCGTGTTTGCCTGAACAGTGAATTATTGTGCGAAGCGACTGTCTCCCTTGTTACCGTGAAGGCAGACAGTTTCAAACCCTGCCCGATGCCGACCACCATGAAAGAGGAGCTTTCCAATTGGATCCAGTCGTAGAACTCGCCAATCCGCAGCAGAGCATGTCCATCATGCACCTGATCTCCCAGGCCACACCGCTGGTCAAGGCCGTCATGGCCCTGCTCATGCTGGCCTCGGTGGTCTCATGGGCCGTGATTTTCCAGAAATGGAACGTCATCCGGCGGGCGCGTGCAGAAGCGGATAATTTCGAGGATGCATTCTGGTCCGGTGGCGACCTGAATAAACTCTACAGCGAATGGGGTGGCCGCAATGCGGACGATGCCACTGGCATGTCGAGCATTTTCATTTCCGGTTATCGCGAGTATTCACGCTTGTACAACAAGGAAGGCATCAATCGCGGCGAGCTCACCGATGGCGTACAACGTGCGATGCGCGTGGCGCTGGCACAGGAAATTGAAGATCTTGAATCGGGCCTGTCCTTCCTGGCCACGGTGGGTTCGACCTCGCCCTACGTGGGCCTGTTCGGCACCGTCTGGGGCATCATGAACTCATTCCGTTCACTGGGGGCAATGAAGCAGGCCACCATTGCCACGGTTGCACCGGGCATCGCGGAGGCGCTGATCGCGACGGCGATGGGCCTGTTCGCCGCCATCCCGGCTGTCATCGCGTATAACCGTTATGCCAACAACGTAGAGCGCCTGATCATGCGCTACGAGATGTTCATGGAAGAATTTGTCAGCATCGTGACGCGCCAGAGCTTCAGTAAAAGGGCTGTAGCCGGTGTTTGAGTACTCGCGCCGCAGTCGCAAGAAGATCATGGGTGAGATCAACGTCGTGCCGTATATCGACGTCATGCTGGTGCTGCTGGTCATCTTCATGGTCACGACCCCGCTGCTGACGGCGGGTGTCGAGGTCGACCTGCCTGATGCCCAGGCCGAAAATACCCCGGACCAGGACTCTGATCCTTTCATGGTTACCGTGGACCGGCAGGGGCTGATGTACGTTAACGACGACAAGCAGGCAGCAGAGCAGTCCGAAGTGACCCGTAAGGCTGCCTCGGTGCTGAAGCATCGACCCAAAACCCAGTTCCTGGTGCGTGGCGACAAGCTGGTCGAGTACCAGTATGTCATGAATGCCATGGTGCTGTTGCAACAGGCAGGCATACCCAAGGTAGGCCTGGTTACCGAGCCGCCGGAACAGCAGTAGTGAGAAGACGTCGTACCAGTAAACGGCGACTCAGTCCGCTGGCGCTGGGTTTGGCCATTTTCGTGCACCTGGCGCTGCTGGCGTTCGTGTTCGTCAAGATCGAGCACAAAATAATGCCTGTTGCCGTGGCGCCAATGAAGAAGCCGGAGAACGTGGTGGACGCCGTGGCTGTAGACAGCCAGGTCATCGAGCGCGAGAAAGAACGCAAACGCCAGCTCGAGCTGGAGAAGCAGCGCAAGATAGAAGAAGAAAAGCGCCGCAAGGCGGAAGAGAAACGCAAGCAGGCCGAGGCCGAGAAAAAGAAAAAGGAAGCGGCAGCGCAGAAAAAACGCGAGGCGGAAAAGAAGAAAAAGGCGGAAGCCGAACGCAAGAAAAAAGAGGCCGAGAAAAAGAAAAAGGCCGAGGCGGAAAAGAAACGCAAGGCGGCCGAAGCAAAGAAGAAACGTGAAGCGGAAAAGAAGAAAAAAGCGGAGGCAGAAAAGAAACGAAAGAAAGCCGAAGCAGAACGCAAGCAGCGCGAGGCAGCATTGAAAAAGAAAATGGAAGCCGAGGCCCGGCAGCGACGTGCCGCGACAGCGATGTCGCAATACGTACCGCGAATCCAGCAGAAGGTGGAATCGAACTGGCGCCTGCCACCCAGTGGTGCAGCCGGATGCAACCCAACCGTCAGGGTGACGCTGGCGCGGGATGGTGAAGTGCAATCGGCCAGGGTGGTCAAGTCAAGTGGCAACGGCTACTGCGATCGGTCGGTGGAAACGGCCTTCATGCGCGCATCGCCAATACCGATTCCACCTGATCCGGAGCTGTACAGCGAATTCAAGGTCATCGACTTTCCGTTCAGGCCGTAACGCCGAATGGTGAATTCAGGAATTAAACTGTAGGAGCGGTCGCCGGCCGCGATAAACAAAGAGTCAAGAGAAACAAATGCTAAAAAAGATACTGATCCTTACCGCGTTACTTACCGCCATGCTGGCCACACCCGCCCGTGCTGTCCTGACCATCGAAATTACCCAGGGCATTGAGGCGGGCATCCCGATCGCTGTCGTGCCGTTTGCCTGGCAGGGCACGCCGATGCAGGACGATAGAATGGCCGACATCATCCAGGCTGACCTGAATCGTTCCGGGCGATTCGAAAGCATCCCGCGGCAGGATTTCCTCTCCCGTCCAAGCGACATACGCCAGGTGAAATACAAGGACTGGCGCCTGCTCAAGGCGGAGGCGCTCGTGGTCGGGCAGGCCAAAGAGATTTCACCCGGCAAGTTCAACGTGCAGTTCCAGCTGATCGATGTCTTCAAGGGCAAGCAGTTGGCCGGCTATCGCTATACGGTTAGCGCCCGTCAGTTGCGCAAGCTGTCGCACCAGATCAGCGATATCATCTACCACAAGCTGACCGGCGAGAAGGGTGCATTCAATACGCGCATTGCCTACATCACGCGCGAGAAAGCCGGCAACAAGAAGCGCTATCTGCTCAAGGTGGCAGATTCCGATGGCTACAAACCGCGCACCATACTCGAGTCGCCGCAGCCGCTGATGTCGCCGGCCTGGTCGCCCGATGCGAGTAAGCTGGCTTACGTATCGTTCGAGAAACGCCGTTCGATGATCTTCGTGCAGCGCCTCAATGACGGCAAACGGGAGAAGATCGCCAGCTTCAAGGGCATCAACAGTGCCCCGGCGTTTTCTCCGGACGGCAGGAAACTGGCATTCGTCACATCCAAGGACGGCAACCCGGAGATATATGTCTATGATTTTGCTACCCGAGCAATCAAGCGGCTGACCCGTCATCATGGCATTGATACCGAACCTTCCTGGATGCCGGGCAGCAACCGCCTGGTGTTTACTTCGGACCGCAGCGGCCAGCCGCAGGTCTACCAGATGAACGCAGACGGCTCCGGTGTTTCCAGGCTGACCTACAAGGGAAAATACAATGCCCGGCCCTCGGTGTCGGACGATGGCAGGCTGCTGGTCATGATCAGTCGCGGCAGCGGGCGCTACCATGTTGCCGTGATGGACATGCGCACGAAGGAAGTCACGCGCCTGACCGATACGCTGCTCGATGAATCTCCGAGTTTCGCTCCTAATGGAAGGATGGTACTTTACGCAACGGAACAGCAAGGCAAGGGCGTATTGGCAGCCGTATCGGCGGATGGCAAAATTCACCAGACAATTAAATTCCTGCAGGGAGATGTGCGCGAACCCGCGTGGTCGCCCTACCTGAGACGATAACCCCCCACAACTACAAGCACGACCAACATTACCAATATCACACACGAGGTGGACATGAAGAAGACAACCCTGGTTACCGGCGTAATCCTGCTCTCGGCAATGGTTGCCGTCAGTGGCTGTAACAAGAAAACGCGCAAGGACGGCCCGACCGTCGATACGGACTCAGTCACGACGTCGGGAACCGGCACAGAATTCGGCCCTGATGGTCAGCCGCTAGGCGAGTGGCAGGGTGGAGAAGGTGCAGCCGGCGCAGCCGGTGACCTGCTGTCCCAGACCCGCATCTATTTTGAATATGACAGCAGTTCGCTGACGGCGGAAGGACAGGCCATCATCGAGGCCCACGCAGGATTCCTGAATGGCAATTCTGTCAGCGTCGTACTCGAAGGCCATGCCGACGAACGCGGCACACGCGAATACAACCTGGCGCTGGGCGAGCGTCGTGCAATGGCCGCTGCAGACGTGCTGATGGCCCTGGGTATCGATTCCAGCCGCATTGAAACGGTGTCCTACGGCGAAGAAAACCCGATTGCCGAAGGCCATGACGAATCGGCCTGGTCAATGAACAGGCGCGTCGAAATCCGCTATGGCAATTGATCTGCAGGACGGCCAGGCCAGAGTATTCGGTCTGGCCGTCCTGGCTGCCGGCATGCTTGCCGGCGGCTGCAACTCCACTTCCGCGGCAGGACCGGCCCAGCCGGTCGCCAAGCAGCCTCAACCTCAGCTGGAAATGCTTAACCGGCTGAACAGCATGGAAGCCGAACTGGCCAGGCTGCGCAACACGGTTGAGATCCAGCAGAACGAACTGACCAGGCTGCGCGAGCGCCAGTCAGAAATTTATGATGACATCGACAGTCGCCTGCGCAGTGCCGAGACGCGGGCATCGGGCGGATACGGTACCGGCTATGCGCCAGTCGCGCCTGTTGCCGATGCAGATATACCCTCTGCGCCAGCCGCACCCTCAGGCTCCCCGGCTGCCGCTGCCGCAGTGAGCACCGCCGCCGTTGCACAGGCCGCCAGCGGCCAGGAGCAGCAGGAGTACGATGACGCCTTCAATCTGCTCAAGCAGAGCAGGTACGAAGAAGCCGTGACGGCCTTCAAGGAGTTCCTCAATCGTTATCCCCGCAGCGCGCTGGCCGACAGTGCCCAGTACTGGATTGCCGAAGCCCGCTACGTAAACCAGGCCTTCGATGCCGCACTGAATGAATACAACACCCTGATCCAGCGCTATCCGACCAGCCGCAAGCTGCCGGATGCCATGCTCAAGGTCGGCTACATCCATTACGACAACCAGCAGTGGAAAGCGGCCAGGCGCGCGCTCAATGCCGTGACAGTTCGTTATCCCGGCACCCGTGTCGCCGTCTCGGCGCAGCAGCGCCTCGACCTGATGGAGAAGCAGGGGCACTAGTCCTTGATGGAGAGATGTTTTTATCTGTGGGAGCGATAGCCTATCGCGACTTCATCTACACCCATCACACTTCGCGATAGGCTATCGCTCCCACGCTGTTTCCCGAATAGTACTGTCTGATTGAACACTACCACTGACAAACCACCCCTTCCCGCCAGCGAGCGTACCCTGCGCATCAGCGAGATTTTCTATTCGCTGCAGGGCGAGGCCAGGACTGTCGGTCTGCCGACCGTTTTCGTGCGGCTGACAGGCTGTCCGCTGCGCTGCGGGTATTGCGATACGGAGTATGCCTTCAGCGGTGGCGAGAGAATGAAACTGCCCGAGATCGTCGACAAGGTGGCGAGCTTCGCACCCCGCTACGTGACAGTGACGGGCGGAGAACCGCTCGCGCAGCCGGACTGCCGGCTGCTGATCAAGATGCTCTGCGATCGCGGCTATTCCGTGTCTGTCGAAACCAGCGGGGCGATGGATGTTTCCGTAATCGATCGCCGTGCCAGCATTGTGATGGACCTGAAGACGCCTGCTTCCGGGGAAATGCAGCGTAACCGTTACGACAATCTCGACAAGCTGCGTCGCAAGGACCAGATCAAGTTTGTCATTTCAGACCGGTCCGACTACGAATGGAGCCGTTCGCTGCTCGAGGAACGCAAGCTGGAGCAGGTCGGCGACGTGCTGTTCTCTCCGGTGCATGGTGACCTGTCTCCGACAGACCTGGCGGACTGGATCATTGCAGACAATCTGCCCGTGCGTATGCAGGTCCAG
>JARFQC010000150.1 GCA_029287965.1 Arenicellales bacterium | reverse complement strand
GTGCGAAGCTGCTGGTACCGGTCGACCCGGATTTCCCCATCCTGGGTGGCAAGACATTACGGGTCAATGCCGGAGTGGAAATGGCCTACCGCGAGGCCAGGCCAATCGTCATCCGGAAGGGGGTCAGCATCATGGGCGTCCCCGTGCCGAATGCCTGGCTGGGCGGCTTGAAAAATATTGACCTGGTCAGCGAGTTTGGTGATACCCAGGGCTTCTGGAAATCCTTCTCCGAAGGTGTCGATAACATCAGGGTCGAAGAAGGCAAACTCGTCGTCAAGCTGAAAGAATAAATCCGACCCGGAAAGTCTCTGACGCTAGAGTGTGATGACCTGGTCCGGCATGTTGCCGGACAACGCGCCGTAGAGATCAGGGAAGCAGCCGATCGTGGCACCTTCGACGAGCATATCGTCGATCTCCCTTTCATAGCAGCATTTGTCGCAACCCATCAGCAGCATGCCCTTTTCCTTTGCCACTTTCGCCAGGCGTTCGCCGATAGGATTGTCCCTGACCAGAACGTAGTTGTTGTCCTCGAAGAAAAACATGCCCACGACTTCGACGCCGTGCGCGTCACTTTCAAGTTGGGGAAGTATCATCTGGCTCAATTTGTAGGAAACGGAATGCCCCTGAGTGGAAAAAATATAGGCTACTTTCACATTAGCTCCTTTAGTGTTTTTTATCGTTGATGAAGCCTGAATACTATTCTCTATTATCACAGCTTAGGCCATGCATTAGGCGGGGGTTTATTCATGCAAGTGATCTGCAATGAGAAGTGAGAAAGTCAGCAAGCCCTGACTGGGCATGTCATATGGATGAAACATTCGGCTGCTATAAAGCTCGATTCCGTGTCGACACTACAAGACCTACACCGTTGCAAATGACTCAACGCACTACTGTAATAACATTCCTGGCCCTGATAACTCTTGGCCTGGCCATTTCTGCACATGCTTTCACCTTTACCAGGGACAAGCACAGTGCGACTGTTCCGGCTGACAAGGCCCGGGTTGTCATCACCGAGCAGTTGGGCCTGCTGAAAATCGACACAGAAAAGTACAACCGCTACGCGTTCAATTCCGGCGACACGATTGTTGATGTCACTCCCGGTCAGCATGTATTCAGCGTCAGGTATGACTGGTTATGGGAGTACGACTACGACAACTTCGACCCACTGAAGTCAGACCCGGTCAGCGTCACGATCCAGACCGAGGCTGGTAAGACTTACACGATCACCCACAGGGACATTCCCGATTACCCGGCTGCGCTCGCCTTCAGTCGCAAACCCGAAATGCAGGTCATCGAAGCAGGCAGCGGAACACGTGTTCGCCAACCTGCCCCTGAAGCAGCATCGACCAGCGCGGCACAACCCGTAGAACAGGCTCCGGCTGCCAGTCAGCCAAAATCAAACCAGGCGACTGCGACCGTAGCGGCGACCTCTACTGTTGCCGCAACTCCGGCCGGCAAATCTGCGGCCAGTACCTCCCGACCAGCACAGGCTCAACCGTCATCCCTTCCCATGCTCCAGTACTGGTGGAGCCAGGCCAGCCCATCCGAGCAGAAGCAGTTCCGCGACTGGATCCAGAGCCGCTAAACGGCGGGTAAAACCTTCCTAAATAGCCTTTCTGCTTCCTTATTCGGAAGTATCACGCGCGCCTTTATCTATTGTCGTATTTTTAATACAAACAGGGCTGGCTTGTCTTGTTCTACAGAGATGTAGTCTCTGCTCTCAAAATATTTACTCTATTATTATTATGTAGTTATATTCAATATCACTTGTGTACACATTTGTTGTATTTTTGTGAATTATTTTGTCTCATTTAACAGAATCTTCATCAAAATGTAATCTGAATTAAACAATCCCTCTCCATACTACGCACCGTCGTCTTATATCACGACCTCCTAAATTTCTAATACACATTTATAAGGTGCGAACATGAAACAGAAAGCATTAGTTATTGCCCTCGCGGCATCACTGGCTTCACCTGCAGCGCTGGCTGCCGGCGAGCACAAAGTATATGGCAAGGTTCACGTCTCTATCGACAGCGAAGAGCTCAACGTCAAGGTCGACGAGGAAGGAACCTCCTACGTAAAAGAAGACCGCGTCAATGTTAAAAGCAACGCTTCACGCTTCGGTCTGAAAGGTAATCTGCCTCTGACCGAAGGTCTCGATGCCATCTACAAGCTGGAATGGCAGGTGGACGTCGCTGACGAGTCGAAGGAAAAAAACATCTCTTCTCGTAACCAGTACGGCGGCCTGAAAGGCGGCTTTGGCTCAGCCATCGCCGGTCGTCATGACACACCTCTTAAAATGTCCCAGGGCAAGTACGATCTCTTCAACGATACCTTCGGCGATATCAAGATCCTGATGGCTGGTGAAAATCGTGCCAGCAACATGGCCATGTACGGCCTGCCCGGCTCACTGGGCAACTTCAAGGGCTACGGTCAGTGGTACACAAGCGAAGATTCCAGCGCAAGCTTTTCTGACAACTCTAACTGGTCTTTCATGGGTGCATACAAGGCTGATGCCTTTTACGGCGCACTGGCCTACAACACCTATGGTGGCTCGGAAGATTCATCCATGTGGCGCCTGACCGGTATCGTACCGATCGGTAGCTTCGGTATCGGTGCGATGTACAACTCGGCCAAGCCCGACACGGGTGACACGCAGGATGCCTGGAGTGCCAACGCTTACTGGAAAGTCGGTAACGGCAAGCTCAAGCTGCAGTATATCGACTCTGACGGCCAGACCGTTGGCAAGTCAGCCGTTATCGAAGAAGGTGGCAAGATCGTCAGCTTCGGCTACAACCACAACCTGGGCAAAAAGACCTACGTCTATGCCGATTACCATGCGCTGGAAATCGACAACCCGCTGAAGAACGACGTCAGCGTGTTCTCACTCGGTTTCGTCACGAAGTTTGGTGGCAAACTGATGTAAGACATCAAGGAACAGTTTGTAAGCCCACGGAAGGGCTGTTCTCATCATTAAATGGCCGGTGCTGCATGCATCGGCCATTTTTTTGTCTCATGCATTCACATGAGGCAATCCCCAAAAAAAAACACCCCTGCAGAAAATCTGCAGGGGTGTTTAAGCACATTAGAGGAGATAATTATCAGAAAGGAGGATACCGCCAAATCGTTACAATTTAATGACACCTACCCGCCGCTATTCGCCATTGGCACCCCGGAATTCTGCATTAAGCATGGCCATTTTATCCTTTACCATCTCGTCCTTTACGGAGCTTGCTGCCTCGTCTGCAGGCTTATTTCTGCGACCGGGGATGCTTTTGAATACCCGGGACAATATTGATCTGAGATTCATATTCGTTACTCGCTAACACATTACAACAGCGTGGGGTCGCAAAAAAACACCCCGCCAGGCGGGGTGCTAAGTGCTAGGTTGAAACCCACTAGCAGAGGAGGAGAAATCCATACGCCAGGTGCGACCGTAGTCCGGGCATATGTGCCTCATATAATGCATGATGCATGCCAATGCACTATACACCTTAAAATACAGGCGCTTAGGAGAGGCAGGGGGTGTACCCAGGGATTAAATGTTCACAGTTTTGGTGCGTCACACTCAATAGCGCACTATAGAGGTACCACGCAATGCATCCCGGATAGACGGGCGCTCAGGAGCTTTTTTTCTTTCTGCGGTTGCGAAACGACACATCGCAGACAGGCTTGACGATCTTGCAGCATACAAAATTCGCGATGAGGACTGTTGCGATCAACGAGACGATGTAGCGGAAACCGCCCAGTACCGGCTCCATCAGACTGGCCAGGTAAAGAACACTCATCAATAACACACAGAATGCTGCGCCCGCAGTCAGGATTGCAAGAATAGCAATCACCAGGCCACGCAGGAACTTGACGAGCAGACTTACACCTTTACCCATTTTGCATCCTCATGATTCATTTGTATCCCGCCAATCTCTACTGACCCGACCTGAACTTGATACGCAGGTGCGTATCATCGCAAAACGGTTTGTTCGCCGAGCCGCCGCATCGACACAGTTTAATGTACTGGGTGCGGCTGACAGTCCTCCCGGTTCCGGAACATATCTCCAGCGGACCCCGCACTTTCAGCGGCCCATCCTTGACCGGCACGACGTGCAACTCACCGCCCCGCACGTCCAGCGGCTCGGATGGCACGGTCTTCGGCTCGCCGGTTGCTTCGAACGCTATCTCGCGGTGCGTGTTATCGCAGAACGGTTTGTTCCTGGATTTGCCACAGCGGCACAACGTCGCCCGATACATGGGTGCCTGCTCGTCGATGTTCAGGCTGGCGCGAAATGCATAGGGACCGTTCTCGCGTATGTTAATCACGTTGACTTCTGGTGCGGCTTCGGGCTCTCCTCCATCCAGTCGCTGATAGGTTATCGCACCAGAAGGACAGGACTGGGCGACATGAACAAGGTGTTCCGCGCTAGCCGTTTCAGGATGCAGCCAGGGGCCTTCGACATTGGCCAGGAATACTCTCGGGGCATTGAGCACGCACTGGCGTGAATGAATGCACCGCTGTGTATCAAAGCTAATTGATATCTCGTCGCTGGCCGCTTCGTCGGCTGATTCCGATGTGGTTACCGCAGGGGGCACATCATCAACGATAGCCTCATCAGAGATGGTGTCCGTATCCGTCACCAGGGTAAAGTGTTCTTCATACTTCTCATGCATGTCGGCGAGTCGCCCGGCCAGTTCGTCGAGCACATCGGCCACACCGGGTAGCGGTACTGTCTCGTCGAAGGCCCGGCTTGCCTCGGCCAGTTCAGAAGCACGCTCGGAGAGGATCTGTGCCGCATTGGCCTGCACCAGCTGACCGAATGACCTGGGCAAGGCAAAGCTCAGGCCAGCCCGGGTGCCGTCATCCGGATCCGCTATCGGCATACGTGCGGCAGCCTCGCCTACCTGCGAGGTCAGCTTCATCAGTTCCGCCGAGACATCTGACAGCTCCTGTCGCAAACCGCTGGGCAGCGGCGTGGGTGCACAGACCTGTGCCGTGGCGTGCAGCATCAATCCGTATAACGAGTTGCCCAGGTCCACCAGGTGCCGCGCTTGGGGGTCGGTAATGCGGATGACGTTTTCATTATCGGTAATCTCGGTCAGTACCGGGTTGACGGCTGCCGGGTGGGCCGGTTCGAAGCCGGGCCGCGCAGCCTTGAGTGCCCTGAACTCGTCACGAATGGCTGCGAAACGTGCATAGTGGGAATCATCCCTGTGTGCCGGCGCACCTTCCCCCTGCTGGACGATTTCCTCGATGGCTTTCATGGCCGTCTCAACGCCGGTCACTTCGAACAACCCGGGCAGTGGAAATTCAGCCGAGCTGATCTGTGCTTCACCATGACCAACAAACAATCCTTCTTCACCGAACTCATCAGCAAGCCGGCAAATGGCCTGGGCGATGCCGTGATAGAGGTGTCCCTGCGAGTCGTAATCACGCGGTGTGGGTGTCAGCAGATCGTTGCACACGACCCGGTCGTAATTCGCTGCGTGAATGAAGCCCTCGCCATCCTCGATATCAATGCCTTCGGGTTTCTCGATGTAGACGAAATGTTCTATCGATTGCTCATTGAACGGCGCAAGATGAAAATCCACTTCAGCCGGGAAAGGCCCGCGCATAACCGGGAAATCCGGGCGGGATAAATGGGGGGCCGCCCCGATTGCCGCGAGCAGGTTGTTCACCAGGGTCAGGTGCAGCATTTCTTCAAGCGCTACACTGCGCATCAAGCCACGCCATCTATCTATCGCGGCCTTCTCTTCAGTCGTTATGCCTTCACTCTCGTCGCGCTTCAGGCTCCACTG
>JARFQC010000114.1 GCA_029287965.1 Arenicellales bacterium | reverse complement strand
CGCTGGACCTTGCCGAGGCCGAGATTCCGGTCATAGCCCCGATAGTCGATGCCAGCGGCATGACCCTGCACAAGCATGAACTGTATCGTTTTGCCCTGTACCCCAGTCGCGGCGGGCGTGCCCCGGAGCTGGACAACCCGGAGCATCTTGAACAGCTAGGCCGCTTTATCGGGCGCATCCATGCCATGGGTGCAACGAAGCCATTCAAGCATCGCCCTAACGTGGATATCGAAAGCTATGCCGTTGAACCGCGTCGCTGGCTGCTGGACAACGGTTTCATCCCCGCCCACCTGACGCAGGCCTATGCCGGCCTGACCACGGACCTGGTCGGGCAGATACGCAACTGCTTCGAACGTGCCGGCCGGGTAGAAATCCTGCGCCTGCACGGCGACTGCCACCCCGGCAATATCCTCTGGCGTGATGACGTGCCGCATATCGTCGACTTTGACGATGCACGCATGGGGCCGGCCGTCCAGGACCTGTGGATGTTCCTGTCAGGAGACCGTCCGTTCATGACGGCCAGGCTGGCAGACCTGTTGGCCGGGTATACGGACTTCGCCGAGTTCAATCCGGCCGAACTGCACCTCGTCGAGGCCCTGCGCACGATGCGCATGATTCATTACGCGGCCTGGCTGGCACGACGCTGGGACGATCCTGCTTTCCCGCTTGCCTTTCCTTGGTTCAACACGATGAATTACTGGGAAGATCACATCCTCTCATTGCGCGAACAGGCCGCGCTGATGGACGAAGCACCGCTGGTGTGGGATTGAGCTAAGCAGGCTTAGCGTCACCCGGTACTTTCCCAACTTCGTTGTAGGAGCGGCGGCCTCGTCGCGATGCTTAGTGATGGCTGTATAGTTCAGGTGGGAGCGATTGCCAATCGCGATAGTTGTACCCGAATTTGTCATCGCGATTGGCAATCGCTCCCACTGTCCTGTCAACATATTCGCGGCGACGACTGCATGGATGCAGGAGGTAGAGTAACGCATGCAGCAGTTACCGAGGCCGCTGCTCCTACAGGGACATGGTGGTATAGAAGCTGTCAGCCCACCAGGTTCGCCACCCAGGCTTCGAGCTCGGCCAGGTTTGCCTGCTGGTCTTCTGAAAGCTCCTCACCCGCCAGCTCGGTCATGCGGGCCTGGTAGGCCTCCAGGGTGAGCGTGGAACCGAACTCGCCTTCCATCAGCCTTGCCTGGCAGAATTCCTGCCAGCGGCTGGCGGACTGCTCATCCAGCAGATGCGGCCAGTTGCGGGCGATGTAACGCGGGAACAGCTCTCGCAGGCGCTTGTCGTTGAAGTCCGGCTGCATCGTGACAACGTCGTCAGGCGATGCGGCGAGTATCCTGTTGCACTCCCGGCGGTCCGGTTCTGTGATGAACCCGCCGTACAGTGAAGAATCCACATCGCCCGGCGGCAACGGGGCACGGTTCTCGTACACCTGCTGCACGCGCCTGGCGAGGCCCTTGTCGCCCATCAGGCGAATCCGGTTCTGCATGATGCGGGTCAGGTCGATGTCCCATTTTTTAGCTGCACTGGCGGTAAGCGTCGACATGGGCGCCAGGGCCGGCGACTTGTTGATGTGCACGGATTTCAGGCCGACGCGCTCCGCGCCTTCCGGCAAATCGGCCTTCGGTGTGAACAGGTTTTTCCCGATCGCCTCCGCGGACAGTGACAGCAGTGCATCCGGATCCTGGCGCAGGTCGGCGACGATGTATTCGTTCTTGTTGTGCGGGTGGGTGGTGACCGGCATCACCGGCGCGATGCAGCCGATGCTGGAGGGATACATACCGGACACGTGCAGCAGCGGGGTATGTTCCTTGAGGTCGATATAGCTGGCAGCGGTATTCTTGCGCCGCAGCTCGAAATAGAACTCGTACAGCTTGGGCTGCCTGGCGCGAATCAGGCGCGCCAGTCCGATGGTTGCGTGCACGTCGGATAATGCATCATGTGCGCCTTCGTGCTCGATGCCATTGGCCTCGGTCAGGCTCTCGAGCCGGAAGCTCGGCAGGCCGTCATCGCGCTGCGGCCAGACGATGCCTTCGGGACGCAGGGCATGCGTCATGCGTACGAGGTCGAGGATATCCCAGCGACTGTTGCCGTTCTTCCATTCACGCGCGTAGGGATCATAAAAATTGCGGTAGAAGCCGAAGCGTGTCACCTCGTCGTCGAAACGCAGGCTGTTGTAGCCCACACCACAGGTACCGGGGCGCGAAAGCTGCTCGTGTATGCACTTGAAAAATTCCGCCTCGTTGACCCCTTTTGCGCTGGCTTCCTGTGGTGTCAGCCCGGTAATCAGTACGGAATCAGGATGGGGAATGAAATCCCCGCCTGTCGCACAGTAGATCATCATCGGATCTTCGATAATCTCGAGGTCGAGATTCGTCCGGATGCCGGCAAACTGTGACGGCCGGTCTGCCCGTGGATTCAGGCCCCAGGTCTCATAATCATGCCAGTATAAGGTTGTTTCGGGCACGTCAGTTCCTTGCTGTGGTTCGGATAGTTAGTCGGTCACGGCTGCCCGTTGCGCAGCTCCCTGAGGTAGCGGAATAGTGCACGGGCGGCCTTGGGCGGTTTTTCCTGGTCGCGTTCACGTATCGCATTGCGCACCAGCTGTCGCAGGTGCTGCCTGTCCACGTCCGGACAGGTATCAAGCAGGTTGGCCATGACCTCCTCGTCGCCGGCAAGCAGGCCGTCGCGCCAGGCCTCCAGCTCATGCTCTGCC
>JARFQC010000018.1 GCA_029287965.1 Arenicellales bacterium | reverse complement strand
CCGCAGACGACGATGAGCGCCGGCTCGCAATCCAGCAGGTGGTTGCCGGGATCGACCGTGCCACCCATCTCGTCAGGCAACTCCTGATCCTTGCCCGGGTCGACCCGGATGTCTCAATCCAGGAATACGAAAAACTCGATCTCAACGATCTGCTGGGTGAATCCATCAGAGAGCTTACTGGCATGGCGGAAGCCCGTAATGTCAGCATTCAGACGAGTAAATCGGAACCGGGCGCTTTAATCCTTGGCCAGCGAGAACTGCTGGGCGTGTTGATCAGGAACCTGCTCGATAACGCCATTCGCTACTCGCCGCAGGGTGGGGAAGTCGATTGCTCCACCAGCGTCTCAGAGCATCATGCAACGATAACGATCCGTGACCGGGGTCCAGGTGTTTCCGAGTCAGGCATGCAGAGGATGTTCGATCGTTTCTACCGCGGCCTGGGAACGGGTCAAACAGGAAGCGGGCTGGGGCTTTCGATAGTGAAACGAATTGCCATCCTGCACAACGCTGATATAGCCACGCGTTCACGCACCTTAACGGACCCGGGCTTGACGGTATCCGTGTCGTTTCCACTGGCACCCATGTTGCGGGGCAGTTCTCAATAAGTGGCCTTTCCTGTTCGTGACCTGAGCGAGAGATAATCGGTAGCATCGCGACGACTTGCGGCTCTACGCTTAAGCCTGCATTAATCAATGCATAGTAGTGTGAACCTCGAAACAATAATCAAAACGGGGAATTGACTATGGTGAAAAAGTTTATTGAATCCTACGGTCTGGCGATCATTTGCATGCTCGCCGCAGTCGTCTATGTAAGCGTAGCTGACGCAGCCATGTTATCCGGCTGCATGTAAAAAAGGTTGCCCGACCCCCTGGTGCTGGCCTGGATGTATACCTCGCAGGGGCACGTGGAGGAGATTGCTATGAGGAGTTGGGGACCGGGCAAGGACGGTCTGTACCGGGCTGTCATACAGCCGGGTCGTTATTCTTCCTGGGAAAGCTCGATGTCATTATCGGGGACATGGAAGCGGGTATATTTTCCAATATAGAGAATGAGTGCGAGAACGATCAGGGACAGGACGACAACGCTGGTCATAGCTTGATACCTCGTAAGCTGTGATTAACTACCCAGGCAGCAATTTGCAACCTGTACTGTGCTGTACTCTAAAGAGTGAGACAGAATGCATAAATGACAATAATCAAAAATGCCGGAGATTATTTTCACTAACTACTGCTACATCATCAGCATGCAGGCATTGCTTTGCTGACCTGCTGAGACCCGCTACAGCATTTGCGACATGGGCAGGTAATCGACGGTCTGTCCGGCAGTTACCGTCGTACCTTCAGGCACTTCCACGAAACCCTCGGCCCAGCTTGTCGAGGTCAGCACCCCGGAGCCCTGGTGAGGGTAAATCACCGCCTGCGGCAGCCCTGCTGCATCCTGCTCCAGGCGTGCGCGCAAAAACTCCCGACGCGTGCCCGGCTTCGGCCAGTCAAAACCGGCCCTGACTGGAACGGCCCGGCTGACAACCGATGTCATGCCCTGCATGCGCTTGATAAACGGGCTGACGAACAGGCAGAACGTGGCAAACACAGAAACCGGATTGCCGGGCAGGCCGATAAACGGCGCTCCATGTGCCGTACCGTACGCCAATGGCTTACCCGGCTTTATGGCAATGCGCCACATATTGAGATCACCTTCCTCTTCCAGCGCAATGCGCACATGATCCTCTTCACCCACGGATACACCGCCGCTGGTAATTACCAGGTCAGCCTGATCTGCCGCACTACGGATGGCCTGGCGAGTGGATGCGAGCGTATCGCCGACCACACCGAGATCCACAACATCACAGCCCATCTCTGCCAGCAGGCCCAGCAGGGTGAAGCGATTCGAATCATATATCTGGCCCGGCTTGAGCGATCCGCCCGGTTCCACCAGTTCATCGCCGGTAAAGAAGATTGCCACCCGCAGCCGGCGTACGACGCTGACCGTAGCATGCCCGACCGAAGCGATCAGGCCCATTTCCTGCGGTCGGATACGGCGTCCTGCTGCAAGCAGTTCCTGACCACTGGAGATATCTTCGCCGGCCCGGCGTATGTTCTGCCCCGCTGCTACCGGCCCGGGAATTGCGACGATGTCATCACTCGCAGTGCAGACTTCCTGCATGACAACGGCATCGGCGCCGGGCGGTACCGGTGCACCGGTAAAGATACGTGCGGCGGTACCGGCCGCCAGTGGCTGACCGTAGGTACCGGCCGGGATACGCTGTGACACAGGCAGGGTAATGTCGCCATCCCCGAGTATGTCATTACTTCTCAGTGCATACCCGTCCATGGCACTGTTATCGGCAGGCGGAACGTCCATGCCCGAAAAGACCGGTTCAGCCAGCACCCTGCCAAGTGCAGCAGCCGTGACGACTTCTTCCATGTCTGCCAGGGGCACGGCTGCATCGACAAGCCGGCCCAGGGCATCGTGATAGGGAATCAGTTTTATGTCATGGCTGTCACAGCCGCAGTCGCTCATCGCTTAGCCGTTTCCCGTTGAGCTATTTTTCGAGAAAACGCGGCATTATCTCGACGAGATTGCAGGGTTTGTGACGGTGATCGAGCTGGTGCATGATGATTTCGTCCCAACCCGTACGGCAGGCGCCGGTAGAACCAGGCAGACAGAATATGGCCGTGCCGTTGGCCAGCCCGGCGATGGCCCGCGACTGTATGGTAGACGTCTTGATGTCCTGCCACGACACCCAGCGGAACATTTCACCAAAGCCGTCGATTTCCTTGTCGAACAGCGGTGCGACGGCCTCGGGTGTGATGTCCCTGCCTGTCAGACCCGTACCGCCAGTGGTGATGACGGCCTGTACATCGGGTTCGGCTATCCAGGCAGACATGACCGCCCGGATCGAATAACGATCATCCTTGACGATTTGCTTATCGGCCAGGTTGTGGCCGGCGGCGGTCAGGCGATCGACCAGCGCCTTGCCGGAGGTGTCGTTTTCCTCAGAGCGCGAATCAGAAACAGTCATGATCGCGATGTTTACCGGTATAAATTCTGCATTCGGACGGGCGTGGCCCATAATTGCTCCTTTAAGCGTTATCGTCAGCCGCCGGTCAGCGACATGCAACGGATAACCTGATCGGGTTTTTCCCTGAATTCATGCCTTTCCGGCTTCAAGGCCAATGCCTCGATAATGGCATCCTTGAGGCCTTCATTACTGATGCCGGAGCGCAGCAGTGGACGAAGAGGATAGCTGTGTTCCTGGCCTAGGCAAAGATAGAGTGTTCCGTCTACCGTCATGCGTACGCGATTACAGGTTTCGCAGAAGTGACGCGAAATCGGGGTAATTAATCCAATCCGCGTATCGCTGCCTGCGACCTTGTAATAACGCGCCGGACCGCCGCCGGGCATGCAGGATGGAATAAGCTCATACTTGTCGTGCAGGGTTTCCAGCACCCCGTCCAGCTCAAGGTAGCTGTCGCGCGCACTCTGACCGGGTACGCCCATGGGCATGGTCTCGATAAACCTCAGGGTGAATTCGTTTTCCATGCAGAACTCAAGCATGTCATCGAACTCGTCATCATTGACTCCTTTCATCGCGACCATGTTGATCTTGATCGGGTTGAGTTCCGCATCACGGGCAGTGCGCAGACCGTCGAGAACCGCAACCAGCTCACCGCCTCCGGTGATATCCCTGAAGCGGTCTGCGTTCAGCGTGTCGAGGCTGACGTTAATACGGCTGATGCCGGCATCCTTCAGGTCATGCGCGTCGCGGGCCAGCAGCGAAGCGTTGGTGCTGAGTGACAGATCATCGACGCCCGGCAGACTGGCGAGCCCTTTTACCAGTTGTGGCAGATTTTTTCGAACCAGGGGCTCTCCGCCTGTCAGGCGTATGCGGGCGACACCCAGTTCGGCGAACGCAGACATGACCCGTTCAATTTCCGCGAATGTCAGCCAGTGCGCAGGTTCCTCGAAATCCTTGAATCCTTTTGGCAGGCAGTAGAAACATCGGTAGTTGCAACGATCCGTCACCGACAGTCTGACGTACTCGATACGTCGCCCATACGGGTCAACAAGCTGATTGTCGGTGCGGGATAACATGTCTGCTGATTTGTCCTTAGCGTAATGAATTATTCATTTTCGCGACTGCATTGCAATCAGAGCATCGCTGAAGCGGACATGATTTGCCTTGATCCGAATCAAGGGCCTAGTAGAGGGGCCTATACAAACAGTATTCAGAATTACCCTAACGTACCAGGCCCTGCTCCACCTCATCCCGTCGGGCGTCCCCTTCCAGCAGGGCAATCAGGGACAGGGCGAAATCCATGGCCGTACCGGGCCCGCGCGACGTAATAACCCGGCCATCCTGGACCACGGCACCACCGTCATAGACCATGTCGTCTATGTCTGCGTTATCAAGCACGCCGGGATAGGCGGTAACGGTTCTGCCTTGCAGCAATCCGGCGCTCGCCAGTACCTTGGGCGCCGCACAGATAGCTGCGGTATAGCGATCATTGGCGTGCAGCTGGCGCAGCAGGGAGTCGATGCGTGGATCTTCGTTGAGATGGTCAGCGCCGGGAAGACCACCGGGCAGGACAATCATGTCGTAATCACCACCCATGCTCATGTCCAGACTATCGTCAGGGACAATTACCGTTCCCCTGCTGCCTCGTACCGGCCCGTCCTGCAGGCCGGCAACCGTGACTTCGATGCCGGCACGCCTGAGCAAATCGATGATGGTAACGGCTTCGAGTTCCTCAAAACCCTCGGCAAGTGGAACAAGGACTTTCGACATAATCCTTGAACTCGGCTTACTTTTTCAGCCTGACTATGTTGACGCCCTTGAGCAGGTTGAGGGCCTCGTTGAGCTGGTAGTCATCTGCCAGCGCGGTGTCCTTGCCGTCTTCTGCTTCCTTGTTATCGTCAGCTGCGGCGTCGCCATTGCCATTACCCAGGTGCTTGCGCAGGTCTTCCTCGCGCAGCCTGTCGACTTCAGGCTCGTCTTTTTTCGCCAGTTCAAGCTGTTCGACGATCAGGTCAGGCTCGATACCTTCTGCCTGGATGGAGCGCCCGGAAGGTGTGTAGTAACGCGCTGTCGTGATCTTCAATGCCGCACCATTGTTCATCGGCAGAATCGTCTGCACTGATCCCTTGCCGAAGGTCTTGGTTCCCATGATGATGCCGCGCTTGTGATCCTGCAGTGCCCCGGCAACAATCTCGGATGCCGAAGCAGAACCGCCATTGACGAGTACAACGATGGGTGCATCATTGGCGATGTCATTCGGAGAGGCATTAAAGGTCAGACGTGAATCCTTTACCCGACCTTCCGTATAAACGATTTTGCCCTTGGTGACGAAGGCATCGGCAACAGAAACTGATGCATTGAGTACCCCGCCCGGGTTATTGCGCAGATCGAGCACGATGCCCTTGAGTGCTTCGCCGTTTTCCTTTTTCAGGTCCGAGAGCTTCTTGCGCAGCGAGGTACCGGTGGCCGACTGAAACTGGGTGATACGCAGGTAGGCATAGCCGGGTTCCAGCAGGCGGCCGCGTACACTCTGGATGCGGATGATGTCTCGAACCACTTCTATCTTCAACGGAGCAGGCTCGCCGTCGCGCACGATAGTCAGCATTATGGAGGTATCCGGCTCACCGCGCATGATCTTGACCGCGTCATTGAGCGTCATGCCTTTTACCGGTGTATCGTCCAACCTTACGATGACGTCACCGCTCTTGATGCCGGCTCGCTGTGCCGGCGTATCGTCGATCGGCGATACCACCTTGACGAAGCCGTTCTCCATGGTGACCTCGATGCCGAGACCGCCGAACTTGCCGTCGGTGCCGATGCGCATCTCCTTGAACTCTTCCTTGTTCAGATACGAGGAATGGGGATCCAGCCCTGACAGCATGCCCTTGATGGCATTTTCCAGCAGCTTGTCGTCTTCAACCGTTTCAACGTAATCGGATTTAACCTTGCCGAACACCTCGCTGAACGCACGCAGGTCTTCCAGTGGCAATGCCGAAACAGCCGGCTCGTCATTCTTGGCGAAAACCGAGCTGTATAGCGTCATGCCTGCACCGAGCACCATGCCCAGCGAAAGCACGAACGCGAATCTTTTCCTTTCCTTCATCTGTTGTCTCCGTTGCTGTCAGACAATAGGGCCTGCAGCGATTTTGTATGGCTCACCCGTGTGAATATCGCAGCTAAATTGCAGAATTCAAGGAATGCTTGAAGCGGGTGTGCGACTGTGCGTCAACGACGGCACCAGCGCATGGGATCCTGGGGCTTGCCCTTGTACCGGATCTCAAAGTATAGACCCGGCCGGCTGCCGCCACCACTCATGCCCATCGTCGCAACAGGCTGACCGCTTTCAACCCAGTCACCTTCCTCGACGAGCACGCTTTCATTATGGCCGTAAAGGCTCATATAACCATCACCATGGTCAATAATCAATAACAGGCCGAATCCGCGCATCCAGTCGGCATAGACCACCCGGCCATGATAGACCGCGCTGACCGGACTGCCCGCCTTGCCGCTCAGCATTATGCCCTGCCAGCGCAGGTCGCCAATTCTGCGCCGTGAACCGAAACTCTCCGATACACGCGCCTTGACCGGCAATGTCAGCGAACCGCGATGATCGCGAAAGGAATCCTTGCCACGTTCATCTTCCAGCAGTTCCTCGAGCACCGACGACAGTTCCTGGATCAGCGCGAGCAGGGCTTTTTCATCCGCATTGAGCCGCTTGATCTCGTCATTATCTTCGCTAACCTGACTACGTAGACGTTGAACTGCGGCCATTTGTTCCCGGTACGCCAGATCCAGGCTTTGCCAGCGCTCCTTTTGCTGCCCAATAACGGCCTCGAGTTCCCGGCTGCGCTGGACGTATCCGGCTTCGTAACGCGCCATTTCTTCCAGGTAGGCGTTAATCTGGGCAATAGTTTCTACCCGGTCGCGTGCGATGTAGCGGTAGTAGCTGAGGACGCGCGACATGACCGCAGGATCCTGCAGATTCAACAGCAGCTTGACGTATTCTTCGTTGCCGCTGATATAGGCAGACCGCATCTGTTCAGCCAACACCTGCTGCTCGCGCTCAAGCTCGCTAAACGTCCGGCTGCGTGATTCGCGCAGTGCATCCATGTCGGCGATAACGTCAGCTTTCTGTTTTTCCAGGTCGCGCAATGACTGGTTGATATCATTGATACGCATATCGACCTCTCGCAGCACCTTGTCTTCCCGGTCGAGCTTCGCCTGGCTGTTCTTCAGCCTCTCCTGCAATGCCTTGATGCGCTGCTTGAGTACTTTCAGTTCGGCCTGCTTCTGTTCGACGCGTGCTTCTTCTGCAACCACATACTGTGGAAATACGAATAAAATACCCGCCAGCAGCGCATGGCAGGTGAATTTTACCGGGGCGGATTTAAAAAACAGTCGCATCAGGGAATAGTACAACTTATAATAATTCAGTAATATTATGATAAAGACACAGGCGCAAGATTAAAGTGTCGGCAGGGTTTACCGGTCACAACTGACGGTTTCAGAGCACAAACAAGCAGGCTTCGGCAGCAACGACAATCCAAGGGACGACTTCCATGACTCACCCAGTAACCAGTGAGGGAATGATAATTTCAAATGATGCCGATATTGACACGGCATCGCGTGCACTAAAAGCAATGGCTCATCCATTGCGACTCAAGATTCTCTGCATCCTGGGCGCCAACCAGGAAGTCAGCGTACAGGAGCTCGTTGAGCGGGTCGGCACGTCACAGAGCAATATTTCCCAGCACTTATCTATCCTGCGCGACAAGAACATTCTCATCTCGCGCAAAGATGCCAACAAGGTCTATTACCGCATTGGCGAACAAAGCATACTCCACCTGATCGAAGCCATGCAGGATGCATTCTGCTCCAACGACCTGGGATGATTTAAACCAACCCGTCTATACCCGGCAGACCAGTCGGTCTGCCGTCTGAAAAAGGCACATTGCCTGCTGAACTATGGAATTCATATCTCAAAACTATTTCCTTATCGGCGCTATCCTGTTCGTCTTTGTCATGATCGTGGGCGAACCCCTGCGCCGCCGGATGCTGGGCATCGAAACGGCGACGACCAGCGAAGCCGTTGCCATGTCGAACCACGATGAAGCCCTGTTCCTGGATGTTCGCGAACAGCGTGAACTGGACAACACGGGCAAGATTCAGGGCGCGGTGCATATACCGCTGTCGAGCCTGAAAAAGAACATCGGCCAGATTGAAAAGCATAAAAACCGCCCGGTCGTTGTGTATTGTCGTTCCGGACATCGTTCCATGGGCGCGGCCGGTACACTCAAAAAGGCCGGCTTTGACAAGGTCTACAACCTGACGGGCGGCATCAACGCCTGGCAGAAGGACAGCCTGCCAACCGAGCGCTAGGCCGCGAATCTCCAGGGCGTTCGACATGGCAGAGATAACGATGTACTGCACGCGGTTCTGTCCCTACTGCATCATGGCCACCAGGCTGCTGGAGTCGAAGAATCAGCAGATCGAGAAAGTCTACGTCGACAATGACTCGGAACTGCGCAGCCATATGCAATCCATCAGCAATGGCCGCACCAGCGTACCGCAAATCTTCATAGACGGGCAGCACGTAGGCGGCTATAGCGACATTGCCATGCTGGACCACCGCGATGAACTGGATCCCCTGCTGGGCCGTTGACCCGGGATTTCGCGCAGAGCGCAAAATAAAACACCGGTCACCCTTTCACTCAGGCCTGCCAGAAAATACAATGGCGGTTTGATAATCATCCAGGCACCGCTCACATGGCAGACGAACAGCAGGCGAATTTCAACCTCAAGAAAATTTATATCAAGGACGCATCATTCGAGTCTCCGATGAGTCCCCAGTCCTTCCTGCAGCAGCAGGCACCCGAAGTCGATATCCAGCTGGATATTTCACATTCGAAAATCGACGCCGAACACCATGAGGTCATTCTCAGCGTAACGGTAACCGCCAAGAGCGACGACCAGACCGTCTTCCTGTGTGAAGTGCAGCAGGCCGGACTGTTCCAGATCATTGGCGTGCCTGAACAGGAAATGCCGGTTGTACTTGAGATTGCGTGTCCCAATATTCTGCTGCCCTACATCCGCCAGGCCATCGACGACCTGGTCGGCAAAGGCGGTTATCCGCAGATGCTGATTCACCCGGTCAACTTCGAGGGCCTGTACCAGCAGAAGGTCATGGCCAGCCAGAAGCCGGAAGGCGCAGTCAACTAGCACACCATGACCGGGCGCGACCCGCAACAGGCTATTGCCGTCATAGGTGCCGGATCCTGGGGCACCGCACTGGCCTTGCATATGGCTGCCAGCGGCCGCCAGTGTTACCTGTGGGGGCATGACACCGGCCACCAGGAAGAGATGCTCGCCTCGCACAGCAATGAACGCTTTCTGCCGGGCATACCCTTTCCCGAACCCCTGAAAGTTATCCTGTCGCTGGATGAACTGCCATCGAGCCTGACCAGGTTCCTGGTTGTCGTACCAAGCCACGCATTTCGCAGCGTCATGCGCCTGCTCCGGGAACAGGATCGCTTGCAGGCCGAATTGATTGCCTGGGGCACGAAAGGACTGGAACTCGAAACCTGCAACCTGATGAGCGACATCGCCACCGAAGAACTGCCTGACTCCGTCATGCGGGCGGTGATCTCCGGTCCATCATTCGCCGGCGAAGTTGCGCGCGGCATGCCCACAGCCGTTGCCGTGGCGTCGTCCTCACCGGACACTGCAACGGAAGTCGCCAGCTGGCTGCACCATGGCAATTTCCGCGCCTACACACTCGAAGACATGGCGGGCGTGCAGCTGGGCGGCGCGTTGAAGAATGTCATGGCCATCGCTGCCGGCATAAGTGACGGACTGGGCTTTGGCGCCAATGCACGCGCCGCCCTGATCACCCGTGGCCTGGCCGAAATTTCCCGCCTCGCCGGGGCGCTGGGCGGGCAGCCGGAAACCTTCATGGGGCTTGCCGGGCTCGGTGACCTGGTACTGACCTGTACCGATAATCAGTCGCGCAACCGCCGCTGCGGCCTGGGCCTTGGTGCGGGTAAACTCCTGGATGAGGTGGTGGCAGAAATCGGCCAGGAAGTGGAAGGTATTCAGTCCGCTGCCGCAGGCTGGGAGCTGTCCCGCAAACACGGGGTGACAATGCCGATCACCGAACAGGTCTACAAGGTACTTTACGAGGGGCTGCCTGCCGATGACGCGGTGCAGAACCTGCTGCACAGAGACCAAACGCACGAATAAATCTGCGGACAGTTTCATGCCAGAAGCATGAACCCTCATGCCGACGCATCTGCCTACTGAGCAGGGATATCACGCCCCTCCCGCAAACCCCTGCTGCCTCCAGGCCTCGTAAACGGCAATGGCCACCGTATTGGAAAGATTCAGGCTGCGGCTGTTCTGCTGCATGGGAAGGCGAAGACAGTGCATGGCTCCGTATTCGTCCAGCAAAGACTGTGGCAGACCACGTGTCTCGGGACCGAACACCAGCGCATCGCCCTGCTCAAAGCGGCAGTCTGCATAGCTCCTGCCGGCGCGGGTCGTAAACAGGTAGATTCGCGGCGGCGCTACATCCGTTAGAAATGCCTGCCAGTCTGCGTGTTTTTCCACCTGCGCCCATTCACGGTAGTCGAGACCGGCCCTGCGCAGCAGTTTGTCGTCGAGTTCAAAGCCCAGTTTCCCGACCAGGTGCAGCCGCACACCGGTGTTGGCGCACAGACGCATGATGTTGCCGGTATTGGGCGGGATCTCCGGCTCGTACAGGACGATATGAAACAAGTCGCTACACAGGCTGCTTCAGGACGACGAGAAAGATGATAGCGACCAGCAGCAGCAACGGAAACTCGTTAAACCAGCGGTAAAAGACATGGCTGCGGGTGTTCCGGTCTTCGCGGAATTCGGCCACTATCTTCCCGCATAGCAGGTGGAAGACGACCAGCACAGCAACCAGGCCGGTCTTGATCCAGAGCCATGTGCCAGTGAAGCCGTAACCCCACCAGAGCCAGAAACCCAAGCCGATGGTCAACACAGCCCAAGGCGTCACGAAGTAGTAAAGTTTCCGCTCCATGATCTTGAGTCGCTCGCTGGTCGCGGCATCTGTCGTCATCGCATGATGAACGAACAGCCGCGGCAGGTAGAACAGGCCGGCAAACCAGCTGACCATGAATATGATGTGCAGTGACTTGATTATGAGCATGGTGTGTCCTTAACGGCAGTGATAGTTCACGCGGATTGTTCAAGCATACTGGCAATGCGGGATCGCAGCCATTCCGTATCGAAGGGGCCGGTCTTGTGATAGACGATTTCCCCCCCTGGCGATACCAGCAGCGTCGTCGGTGTCAGGCGTACATCACCGAAACCGCGGCTCAGACTGCCATCGAGATCCAGGGACAGCTGGTACGGAAGCTTGCGCATCTGCTGGAACTGGTAAACAAGGTGAGGAGGTTCGTACGGCATTGCAACGCCGATAATACGAAGCCCCTGCGACGAATACTCATCGTGCATGCGGACCAGGTCGGGCATTTCCCTGATGCATTCCACGCAACTCGTGCCCCAGAACGTTACCAGGACAGGGTTGCCAACCAGGTCTGACATGGCCGGTCGACTGCCGTCCAGCATGGTAAAACTGACTTCAGGCGCATCCACATAGCGAAAGTGGGCATGCCATGTCCACACCAGGCCGGCGAGGACAGCGATGACCGCAGACGCCAGCAGAAGCCTGGCCTTCATGTTCACGAGACGCGCCGCTCCAGTGCCTCGGCAGCCGCCGACTTCAAATGCTCAACAGCAACGGCCCCGATCAGCCGCCGTCCACCGATGAAATAAGTCGGCGTCCCGCTGACGCCGGCCTGCACGGCCATGCTCATATTCTGTCGCAGGATCTGCTCGTATTCATCGGATGTCCAGGCCGCCTCGACAACCGCATCATCCATACCGCATTCCGTAGCCAGTTCACGCAGAATCTGCTCGCTGCCGATGCGCCTGCCCTGTATGAAATAGGCCCGGTAGAGTTTCGCATGCAGGGCATAGAACGTATCCGCGCCCAGGCGCTTGGCTGCTTCGGCGAGCAGCAGCGCACGATGTGAATTGGCCAGACGCCGGTTCGATGCAAACTCAACATTTTCCTCGCGCGCCATTTCGGCCAGGCCATCCATCATCTCGGTCCATGTTTCGGTTGAATAGTCGAGGGTGTCCACTGACGCGCCATCCTGGGGCGTATCCGGGTGGATTTCAATAAACCGGAAATTCACCATCACGTCGTAGTCTTCACGCAGCTTGTTCAGCCGCAGGTCGCCGATGAAACAGAACGGGCAGATATAGTCTGTAAACAGGGTCAGTTTCAGTTTAGGTTTCATGGAGGTTCGATGTCATTTTGAGTGTGTGTATCATCTTGACAGCATCATCGGGCGAGCGGTTCCAGCCACGTTGCTTCGCACTAGCTGAACAGCAGCAGGGTATCAGAGAGAAACCGGTATCCCGTTTCGGTTGCCTGAATGCGGCCATCGTGCTCGACCAGCAGCCCTCTCTCCACGGCCTCGCCCACGCTTTCACTGATGGCAGAATAGGACAAGCGCGTGTGACCTTCAAACAGGCCGATACTGAAACCATCACGCAGGCGCAGTGCATTCAGCATGAATTCGAAGCGGAGATCCGCCTCCTCAAGACGCCTATGCCCGCGCACGGCTGACAACTGTCCTGCCTCAGCCAGGTATTGCCCCGGGGAACGCGGCTTTGAGAACCGGTACATTGTTTCTGCATTACTCAGCTTGGAATGCGCGCCTGCACCAATACCGAGATAGTCGCCAAACTCCCAGTAGTTGCGATTATGCCTGCACTGCAGGCTCCCGCTGGCATAGGCGGAGACCTCGTAGCGTTCCAGTCCCGCTGACTCAAGCTTGCCAGCCAGCACATCCTGCATCTCGGCCAGCACATCGTCCGCCGGAAGTTTTTCGGGCGGGCGATGCATGAACGGAGTGTTCGGCTCGATCGTCAGCTGGTAAAGCGACAGGTGTCCCGGTGCCAGCGCAAGCGCCTGCTCCAGGTCCGCAAGCGCCGCGGACATGGACTGACCGGGCAGACCGAACATCAGGTCAAGGTTTACGCTGGCAAAACCGGCATCCAGCGCCCTGCTAACGGCAGCGACAGCCTCATCAGCGCTGTGGATACGGCCTAACTTGCCCAGGCATTGATCATCGAAGCTCTGCACGCCTACTGACAGCCTGTTGACTCCCGCCTGCCTGAATCCCTCGAACGAGTCCGCCTCGACAGTTCCTGGATTGGCTTCCAGTGTGACCTCCATACCGGCTACGCACGGCAGGCGTGTTCGTATAGCGGTAATCAGCTCAGCAATGGCCTCCGGGGCAAACAGGCTGGGTGTACCGCCGCCTATGAAGACACTCGACAAACGCCGTCCCCATACTTCTGGCAGATGAAATTCCAGGTCCCTTACCAGGGCATCGATGTACTCCTGCTGGGGAATGCCCTGTTCAGTAACCGCGTGCGAGTTGAAATCGCAATAGGGACATTTCTTCACGCACCACGGCGTGTGCACATAAAGAGAAAGGGGGATGGCTTCAGCAGGCTGTAATTTAACGGACATCTATTCGCTCTACGCGGTTCATGATGGGGGAGCCCCGGATGATGAAGAACACCGGATGCATGGGCTGCACCCGCTGACGCCTTTTCCATTCAACCCGGGAAAGTGTTCCCGACTGAGTTATCGTGACGAGTAGATTTTCGCCAGCTGATCCAGCATCAGGCTGAGCGCCTTGCCGCGATGGCTGATGGCATTTTTCTGGTCCGGCGCCAGTTCCGCAGCACTGCAACCCTGTTCCGGTACGTAAAATACCGGGTCGTAGCCAAAACCGCCTTCACCCTGCCGCCGGGTCAGAATTTTACCTTCCCAACTGCCCTGGGCAATCAGTGGCACCGGGTCCCGGGCATGTCGAACATAGGCCATCACGCATTGAAAACGCGCACTGCGCTGCGCGTCGCCGGTCGCGTCGAGCTCGCGCAGCAGTTTGTCTATATTGCTTTCGTCATCGCCGGCATAGCGGGCGGAATGGATGCCCGGCTCGCCGTTCAGCGCATCGACCTCGATACCTGAATCATCGGCCAGTGCCGGCAGTCCGGTATGGGCAGCGGCGTTGCGTGCCTTGATGATCGCATTCTCGATAAAACTGAGCCCCGTTTCGTCGGCCTCAGGCGTATCGAAGTCGGACTGGGGCACGATGTCCACGTCCAGACCCGAGAAGATGCTCCGGATTTCCTTCAGCTTGCCCGCATTCCCCATTGCGATGACCAGCCTGGCGGTCATCGCAGCTCGTCTGCCAGGACGCTGCGCTGTGCTTCAACCAGGTTACCGATACCCGCACGCGCCAGTTCGGTCATGGCCAGCATTTCATCCATTGAAAACGTCGCCCCCTCGGCGGTGCCCTGTATCTCGATGAAGTTGCCGGTGTCGTCCATGACAAAGTTCATGTCCGTCTCGGCATTACAGTCCTCGTCGTAATCGAGATCGAGCACCGGGGTTCCCTGGTAAATGCCCACGGACACCGAGGCGACAAGATGCTGCAGCGGATTCTCGTCCAGCAGACCCTTTTCGATCAGGATGCTGATAGCATCATTCAGTGCCACGCAGGCGCCGGTAATCGATGCCGTGCGCGTGCCGCCGTCGGCCTGGATGACATCACAGTCGAGCGTGATGCTGCGCTCACCGAGCTTTTCCAGGTCTATCGCCGCCCGCAGGGAGCGTCCAATCAGGCGCTGGATTTCCATGGTCCGGCCACCCTGCTTGCCACGTGCAGCTTCGCGCGACATGCGGGAATTGGTCGAACGGGGCAGCATGCCGTACTCCGCTGTGACCCAACCCTTGTTCTGGCCTTTCAGGAATCTCGGGACCCGCTCTTCCACGGTTGCGGTGCAAATGACCCTGGTATCACCGAACTCGACGAGCACGGAACCTTCGGCATGCTTGGTGAACTGACGTGTAAATCTGACTTCCCGCATCTGGTCGGGATTTCGCTGGCTGGGACGCATGAATCTGCCTGGTAGTTAATGGTAGGAGGCGCCGTATTGTACCGGAGGAGGGACAAATGTGTAGCCGGCGGGCAGGCGCGGTACCGGTAACTAGCGCTGGCTCTCCAGTCGCTTCACGAATGACTCGACTTCCGACAGGACGCTGTCCAGTTCGCTGAGATCTGCGTGCGAGATGCCCGCGCCGGCCTCTTTTGCAGGCTTGTGGCCCATTATCTTTTTCATTCTTATTTCACTTTCCCGCACTTCCTGCCATACCTGTTCTGCAGGCACGTCACGTATCGTCTCATGGCGCATGTTCTGACCCGGGGGAGACCTGTCATCCCAGGTAAAGGCCAGCACGGTTACGTTGTCGCATTTTTTACGATGCCGGCGGGTAATCTCCTCGAGCATTTCATCGGCACCGGCCTCAAGGTCTTCCTTGTATAAATACTCGACAATCTCGTCGGTAGGCATGCCCTGCCATACCCCGTCCGAGCACAGCATGATGCGATCTCCGCGCTGCAGGGCGATTTCAGGACCCAGCGTGATCTGCGGCCGGTGATTGCCGCCTATGCAATTAAACAGACCGGTGCCCGAGTAGGAATTGCTGCCGCCCGGGTTTGCACGGGCCTGGTCACGGCCAGTGTGGTCCAGCGTGCGAGTCAGTTGGGAACTGTTACGGAACAGGTACAGGCGGCTGTCGCCGGCATGCGCCCAGTAGGCATAGCCGTTCTGGATAAGACACAGCACCGCTGTCGTCCTTGGATCGATATTTTCTTCCGAATGCCTGGCGTAACTGTTGATGGCCCGGTGGGCGTGCTGCAGGATCAGGGCAAGAAACAGGGAGGGTTCAGAGATGACGGGGGTACGGATTTTAAGAAAGGCACGCGATGCGGTATCCACCAGCAGGTCGGCAGCGATGTCGCCGCCGGCATGACCACCCAGGCCATCACCCAGGATCAGCAGTACTGACTGGTCTCCCTCCATGCATGCGGCCCGGTCCTGGTTGTATTTGCGTGCACCGGTAGCCGTGGAAATTGCGTATCTGTATTTCATCAATCAGCTCTTGTTTGTCCTGCCAATCCCCAGCCGCACCGGCTGATTCAGGAAGCTCATCACCCTGGACTTGTCCGTTCGGGTCTTGAGCAGTTCCTGAAAGGCCTCAACGCCCTGGGTACGCTGTGTCAGATCCATTTTCAAGGCCAGCACCATGGATTCCAGCAGCGAGCGGCTGTAGCCCTTTTTCTCGAATGCCATGATCTCGGTTTCCAGTTCATCCCTGGAAACACGTTCGATGGCCGGGGGTGGCGGTTTTCCACTGAGGCAGGAATACATGGTTGCCCCTACTCCATAGATGTCCGACCACTCGCCGATGTTGCCATGATTGTGCTGTTCCAGTGGAGCATACCCCTGTGTCAGGGTTTGTCCCTTGACTTCCAGACTACCTGTACCCTCCGCCTGCTTGACGGCACCGAAATCGATCAGCAGGGGGTGCCCGCCCGAGCGCAGCAATATGTTGGCAGGCTTGATATCAAGATGGAGGATCTTGTTTTCATGCAGCACCTTGAGCCCGGACAGCACCTCCGGAAATACCGTGCGCATGAACTTTTCCGTCAGTCCGCCGTTCTTGCGCTTGATGTACCAACGCATGTCCCGGCCGACCTCGAAGTCCATCACCATGTAAACCGTGTTGTTGGCCCTGAACATGTGCGTCACATGCACGATGTTGGGATGCTCAAGCCTGGCCAGCGCACTGCCTTCATTGAAGAAGCGCTTGATACCGAGGCCGAACGAGCGTGATGCCTCCTCGGTCATGGTTTCAACCCGGCCGGTAGGCAGGCGGCGGGCGTGCTTGACCGGAAAATACTCCTTGATCACCACCCGCTCGTTGGTCGGCAGATGGGTGGCGTAGTACACGACACTGAAGCCGCCTTCACTGATAGGTTTCTCTATCTCGTACTCGGGCAGCCTGTAGCCTTTCGGCAGGGCGTTTCTCAGCAGTCGGGTTTTCTTGGCCATCAGGTCAACGTGACATTCAGATGATCATAATTGTAGTCAAAATTCCGCAGCACGACACCGGGTTTATTCACCATTGCTAAGGGTATACCATCCGTCAGTCCTTACACTTACTGATGAAACTCGCATGACTGCAAGCATGACCGCGTTCGCACGCTGCCAGGCCGCTACCCGCTGGGGGCAGCTTACCTGGGAAATAAAAAGCGTTAACCACCGCTACCTGGACATCAGCTCCCGCCTGCCTGAACAACTGCGCTCGCTCGAAACCGGGCTGCGCGAAGCCGTCAGCAGTAGCCTGGCACGCGGCAAGCTCGACTGCGGCCTCAGGTTCCAGGTCGATCGAAAAAACCCGGACAGCATGACAATCAACACCGATCTGCTGAACCGTCTCAACGAACTGTCCCGCAATATCGAAATCAGCCTGCACGAAAGCATCGGGTTGAGTGTCTCCGACGTACTCGCCTGGCCCGGCATCATAACCGAGGAAGGCATCGACTACGATGACCTGGCAGCAGCTGCAAGGGAGCTGCTCGACGAAACGCTGGCTGAATTGCAGGCCAGCCGCAGCAGTGAAGGCGAGCGCCTGAGAGTCATGGTGCTGGACAGGCTTGAATCCATCACCGGCCAGGTCAATGAAGTCAGGAAGGTCGTGCCGTCAATCGTACCGGACTATCGCCAGCGACTGGCCGACAGGCTAGCCGACATCCAGGCCGATCTGGAACCGGGTCGCCTCGAGCAGGAGCTCGTTGTTTTCGCCAACAAGGCCGATATTACGGAAGAACTCGACAGGCTGGAATCGCATATCAGCGAGGTACGCCAGGCCATGGCATCGGATAAGCCGGTAGGCAGAAGACTCGATTTTCTCATGCAGGAGATGAACCGCGAGGCCAACACCATGGGCTCCAAGGCGGTCGACATACGCATCACCAACGCTGCAGTCGAACTCAAGGTGCTTATTGAGCAGATCCGTGAGCAGGTTCAGAACATTGAATGAATCCGAACAGGCACGCATGATCATCCTGTCCGGCCCATCAGGCGCCGGCAAGACCACGCTCGCAAACGGGTTGATCGAGACCCACCCGGAAATCGAATTCGCGGTGTCCCACACCACCCGGGCCATGCGCCCCGGCGAGACGGACAACGTGGAATACCACTTTGTCACCGACGCCGAGTTCGACGCACTGGTAGAGCGCGGTGAGATGCTGGAACACGCCAATGTATACGGCTATCACTACGGCACTTCGCGCGAGGCGGTCAGCCATGCACTCGATGCGGGACATCGTGTCCTGCTCGATGTCGACTGGCAGGGCAGCAAGAACCTGATTGAACTGTTTCCGGATGCAGTGAGCATTTTCATTCAGCCACCCGGCGGACAGGATGCAGCCCGCCGCCTGCATGGCCGGCACCAGGACAGTACGGAAACCATTGAAGCGCGCATGGCGCAGTACCAGGAGCAGGTATCCCACCGCGATGAATTCGACTACGTCATCACCAACGATGATCTCGCCGAATCCCTCGCAAAACTTATCGAAATTGTAGATCGGCCGACTAATTAAATAGACTCGTGGCGCGGTTATCAGTTAACATTTCGTGTTCCACTGAATTATCCGGTATTTAGCACATGGCACGTATTACTGTAGAAGATTGTCTTGAGAACGTAAGCAACCGATTTGAGCTGGTCCTGATCGCCGCC
This sequence comes from Arenicellales bacterium, assembly GCA_029287965.1. GTDB lineage: Bacteria > Pseudomonadota > Gammaproteobacteria > BMS3Bbin11 > BMS3Bbin11 > JARFQC01. The sequence goes on along the minus strand of JARFQC010000018.1, from coordinate 8,389 downwards.
AAACGGGCAAGACAGCTCGCTGAAGGAATGGAAGCCCAGCTTCCGCGCGACAATGACAAAGACACCGTACTGGCCCTGCGGGAAATCGCCGAAGGCCTGGTAACGGTTGACATACTGGATGAAGAACCCGAAGAAGACCTGATCGAGAATCTGTTCGAAGCCCCGGCAAGTGTAGATGAAGAAGCTGCCGAGGCACCTGCCAACGAAGCTGCCAGTGAAGATGCCGGCGACAAAGAGGAGATGAACGCAGCTAATGCTGATCCCGTCGCTGAGGAAACAGAATCAGCCTAATGCTGAACCGGTTCCGTCCTTTGGTCCGGGACGTGAATTAAAGTTCAGGGATCTCGACCGCCTGCTGGAGACCTATCTCAGCAAGCGGGAGATCTCCACCATCTACCGGGCCTACATATTCGGTTACCAGGCCCACGCCGGCCAGCGCCGCGCCAGCGGTGAATCCTACATATCCCATCCTGTTGAAGTTGCCCGTATTCTGGCAGGCATGCACATGGATGCCGAAACCATCACCGCGGCAATCCTGCACGACGTCATAGAGGACACCCCTACCGCCAAGAAGCAACTGGTTAAGGGCTTTGGCAAAAACGTCGCTGAAATGGTCGACGGCGTCAGCAAACTGAGCAAAGTCAGTTTCTCGGACAAGGCCGAAATGCAGGCCGAGAGCTTCCGCAAGATGATGATGGCGATGACGAAAGACATCCGCGTCATCCTGATCAAGCTTGCCGACCGTTTGCACAACATGCGCACTCTCGGTGCGATGCGCGGCGAAAAGCAGCGCCGCATTGCAACGGAAACACTCGACATCTATGCGCCAATCGCCGGACGTCTCGGCATGCACAGCTTCAAACACGAGCTCGAAGACCTGAGCTTCAAGGCGATCTACCCGAAACGCTATGCCGCCATTGAAGATTCGATAAGGAAGAGCCGCGGCAACCGCAAGGGCATCCTGAAAAAAATCGAAAACGGTATCCACAAACGCCTGCGCCAGGATGGGCTGAGTGGAAAAATCACCAGCCGTGAAAAACACCTGTACGGCATTTACCGCAAAATGAAGGACAAGAGCCTGTCCTTCCATGAAGTGTTCGACGTCTATGCCTTCCGCATCGTGGTGGGCAAGGTCGATACCTGCTACCGGGTGCTCGGCGCCCTGCACAGTCTGTACCCGCCCATCCCGGGACGCTTCAAGGACTACATCGCTATCCCCAAGTCGAACGGCTACCAGTCGTTGCATACGACGCTAGCATCTCCATACGGCGTACCCATCGAAGTGCAGATACGCACCGATGAAATGGACCAGATGGCGGATGCCGGCATCGCGGCACACTGGCTTTACAAGACCGGCAAGGCACAGCAGCAGACCAGTAAATGGATCACCGGATTGCTGGATCTGCAGAAAAAGGCCGGCAATACCAAGGAGTTCCTGGAAAGCGTCAAGGTCGACCTGTTTCCTGCCGAAGTGTATGTCTTCACGCCGCACGGCAAAATCATCGTTTTGCCGCGTGGCTCCACACCGGTAGATTTCGCCTATGCCGTACATACCGATATCGGCAACACCTGCGTCGCGGCAAAGATCAACAGGCAGTTCGTTCCCCTGCAAACGCAGCTACGCAACGGCAACACGATAGAAATCATCACCGACAAGCACGCCGTGCCCAGTCCTGCGTGGCTGAACTTTATCGCCACGGCTAAAGCACGCTACAGCATTCGCCATCACCTGAAACAGCTGCAGCGGCGCAAGGCGCGCAAACTCGGCAAGGGCCTGCTCGACAAGGCGCTGGGCGAATACAACCTGACATGGAAAACCCTGCCGCCAGAGCGTCTTGCCAGCCTGCTCGACGAACTCCAGCTCAATAGCGAGGAAGAACTTTTCGAGGATGTCGGGCTGGGCAACCGTATGGCACCGCTGGTCGCCCGCCAGCTCACGCCACTGATCGCCGACACTGATGGCGAGAACATCGGGCCACGCAACCGTGGTGTACGGCCGATCGGAATAAAGAGCAATGAAAGCATCGTCCTGCACCTTGCCAAGTGCTGCCGGCCGATACCCGGCGACCGCATTCAGGGCATCGCCACCGCAGGACGCGGCATCGTTATTCATCGTCCCGACTGCCACAATATCAGCGCCTTCCGCAACAAGCCGGAACATCTCATCGACGTCCAGTGGGACCCGGAATCCGACAACCTTTTCCAGGTCAAGATCAGGGTCGACACCATCAATCGCCGGGGCGTTCTGGCCACGCTGGCGTCAAGTATCGCCGAGTCGGACAGCAATATCGATCATGTCGATATGGATGACCGGGATGGCAACACCAGCAGCCTGTATTTCATCATCAGTGTTAGAGACACACGCCACCTGGATGATGTGCTGCACAGGATCCGCAACGTCGAATTTGTACTGTACGCCAGCCGCGTAGACGGCTGAAATCATACTCCGCAACAAGCAGGAACGTAATTATGAACATCAAGAGCGATCGCCGTCCTATTATCACCGACAGGGCACCCCAGGCTATAGGCACCTACTCCCAGGCGATCAGGAAAGGATCAACGGTGTATTTGTCCGGCCAGATACCGCTGGTGCCGGAAACTATGGAAATGGTGGAAGGAGACATGGCGGCACAGATACACCAGGTATTTAACAACCTAAAAGCTGTTGCGCACGCAGCAACAGCCGAACTGGATGAGATCGTCAAGCTCAACGTATACCTGACAGACCTGGAACACTTTCCGCTGGTCAACGAAATCATGGCGGAATACTTCCAGCAACCCTATCCGGCACGCGCCGCCATTGGTGTCGCCGCGCTGCCTAAAGGCGCCGGTGTCGAGATGGACGCCATCATCGAGATTAACGACGAAGATAATGGATAACACGCTGGACTATATATTCTTTCACCAGCAGGTTGCCGACAAGCTATGCACCTTTCTCGACAAACAGGGTGTTGCGCACAAATTAACTGACACGAATAACGTCATCACAGTCAGTCACGACGATGACCTCGATGATGCAGTACTGGAGAAAATCGAAGCTTGCTATGACGACCTGTTCGACGAGGAATCACGCCTGGTCAACACACCGGAAAAACTGGATGCAGACCATGAACGCGACGTCGTCGGTGTCGGGGTAGAACTCTCAGACGGTCGTATCATCCAGATACGCCTCGCGCCGGAACTTACCCGACGCCTGTTGACTGTACTGTCTACTGAAGAATTGCGGGAGATGGCCAACGAGATTGCACTGCAGGCAGAAAACCCCATAGACGGCCCGCTGTGCAAGGGAGAAAAAAGCCGGGCCTGATCAACGCATATCAATGAAGGGATTTTTATTGATCGTACCGTCTTCTTCGATCATGGCATGCTCGTCGTTCTCGGCATGGAAGATGACCGGCACCGGCTGCTGAAACATCGGGTGGCGGACGAACTTGAGTTCCCAGCCCAGTCCTTTCATCCGGTCGAGCGCCAGCATTTGAAAATCATTCAGGTATTGCCGCAGATTTGCCGGTACCGGCACCTCCACGCCTCTTCTATCCTGCTCCATTTTGCACCCTGTATACTGTTTTTATTTCGTGATTATATAGCGAACTCGCCAGAATTTTTAAATCAGAATCGCTCAGGAACGAGTGGATTAGTCAGGCATCTGCCAATAGCACACTGAACGGTCACCTGCCGCCAAAGTAGTTTCTGACCCGCTTGGACTTCAACCAGTGCATACCCAGACCGACCAGGACTATGAATAAACCGGAGGCGATCAGCCAGTCGTTGAGTGGATGCGCGTATCCCTTCCACAGAGACTGGGCCATTTCCAGTGCCAGCCAGGTGGCGTGACTGATCAGCAGCACGATGACGATCAGCCGCGACCAGTTTTTTCGCGCCAGCAGGCCGGCAAACACTATTGCAGATATCCCGGCAATCACCAGGAACATGACACCCTCGCCATGCGGGCTGCCCTTGTACATAAGTACACCACCGACGATGGCGGCAATGAAGCAGGTTACACCTGTTAACACGGTGACGAGTAATACGGAGGGAGGCCAGCGCTGGCGCGTCGTCTGCTCCGCGAAAATTGACTTGGCAGAACGCTTGACCAACCACTGGCTAATCCAGATAAAGATATGGCCAAGCAGCCAGATGCCAAGCACGGCAGGCAACAACACCAGTGCGGGTGGGTGGCCGCCCTTGGATATAACCGCCATTACGGTACCGAAGATACCAGCGGCGGCCCAGGCGAGATGCAGAAAGAGGAACACTAGGACTGTCTTGCCCTGGCTGACTTACTGATAAAGCTGCGAGGTGTCTGCATAGATTCGATAATTCCGGACCCTATCACCGTCCAGGCTCAATATGTTTGCAAACGGAACGTCCAGCGTAGTCCCGTCATGGCGCGTATAGGTCACCCGGCCGTGGCAGATCACTGCGTCGTCGTTGATCCATGACTGCTCAATCGCATGTGACAATCCCGCAATGGATGCGAAGAAACCCCCAACCGTCTCGGCAATGGCACTGCGCCCATGCACTGTCGGCATATTGCCGAAGGTGAAATCACAGTCCTCGCCAAGAAAGGCACAAAATGCTTCCGTGTCACTCCTGTCAATGGCACCAAAAAGTGCTTCCATCCATTTGTCATCAGGCATTGCCGTTGTCCGACCTGGCATCGAGATACGCCTGTTCCGACAACTTTGACCAGTTAACAACCTTATCGCGGAACTCCGTGTAGGATTTGTATACCCGCCCGGAGAATTCGTCCTTGCCGGCTATCTCAGCCACCACTTCAGCGGACAGTTCACGCAGCCTGGCCAGCACTTCATCGGGATAACGGCGGATGTCCACCTTGTGTTTTTCCACCAGCACTTTGAGTGCATCGTTGTTGCGCGCTGTATACTCCGCGAGCATATCCTGGTTGGTGATCTTGCAGGCATTCAGGACAATGGACTGCAAATCACCCGGCAGTTTCTCCAGCGCCTGCTTGTTGACGATAGCTTCCAGTGTCGTACCGGGTTCATGCCAGCCGGGGTAATAGTAGTAACTGGCCGCCTTGTAAAAACCGAAGGCGAGATCGTTGTAGGGGTTTACCCACTCGGTCGCATCGATAGTGCCCGACTGCAGCGCCGTGAACAGTTCACCGCCCGGCAGGTTTACCGGCGTACCACCGGCCCGTTTGAGCACTTCACCGCCAAGCCCCGGGATACGCATTTTGAGCCCCTGCAGGTCGCCGATGCTGTTGATTTCCTTGTTGAACCAACCGCCCATTTGTACCCCGGTGTTGCCGGCTGCCGCAGGGACCAGCCCAAACTGCTCGTACAGTTCGCGCCACAGTTCCATGCCGCCTCCGTGATACAGCCAGCCGTTCATTTCCTGCGCCGTCAGGCCGAACGGCACGGTGGAAAAGAACTGCGCGGATTCGTTCTTGCCTTTCCAGTAATAGGCCGCGCCATGGCCCATTTCGGCCGTGCCGCTGGAGACGGCGTCGAATGTTTCGAACGCGGGCACCAACTCCTTGGCACCATACACTTTTACCGTCAGACGGCCGCCGCTCATCTCGCCGATCAGTTTGGCAAGATTGTTGGCACCGGTGCCCAGGCCCGGGAAGTTTTTCGGCCAGGTCGTCACCATCTTCCAGCGCGTCTTGCCGGAAGCATGAACTGCCGGTGCCGCAAGCACCGAACTGCCGAGTGCTGCACCCGCCAGCGAAGTGTTTTTTATAAAATCGCGACGCTTCATTCAATTAACTCCTTATGATTCTTTTTCCAGTGCCTGCTGGGCTCGCGTCAACAGGCGCTGCAGGTCGTCACCGCGTTCGAATTCAGCAACACCCATACTGATGGATATCCTGTCATTGACGTTCTTGTCGAGGCTGGTCTGCAACCGGCCTGCAACCAGGCTCGCGCCGGCATAGTCTGCTTCAGGCATGATGACCATGAACTGTTCCTCGTCATAACGGCCGACCTTGTCGGGGATGCGTACCATTTCCGCCAGTACTGTGGAAATGCCGATCAAGGTGTCTTCACGCTCTTCATTATTGAGTGCATCCAGACCGCTTACCTTTATCAGGCAGACAGACAGCTTGTGATGATAGCGCTCGGCCAGGGCCATCATCTCCAGCATGTGTATGGTCAGGCCTCGCTGGTTAGATGTGTGAGTCAGTTCGTCTATGTTGGGCCAGACCTGGACGATACCGTCTGACTGGGGAGACGCCGCTGCCGGTGCGGGACTTGCCTGTAGGATTTCGTCATCATCAGCACGGAATAGCAGGAACCAGCCACTCAGCGCCACCAGCAAAATGCGTACGATGCTTGCTGCCAGGTCCGCTCCGGATATGTCGCCGCCCGTTACCAGGCTGCCGATCATCACGACCAGCTCGGCAAACACCACGATGGCGAGCAGCATGATAAGTCGTCGCATCAGTGGAGAAGCTTCAGATTGTTGAGACTCTTGTTGATTCATAATCTACCCTCTACAGCACGGTGAGCCTGGCGAACGCCATTACCAGCCACTTACTGCCAACCATTTCGAAATTCACCTGCACACGCAGGTGTTCGCCCTTGCCCTCGATATTCGTGATGACGCCTTCTCCGAACTTGGCGTGACTGACGCGGCGGCCCAGGCTCATGCCCTGTCCCTCTCCAGCTGCCGTCTCATTGTCGTCAGTATAACTGCTTTGCTGGCCGAAGCCGGTGTGATTGCGTGTCCTGACGTCCTGCAACGTCTCTCGCGGAATCTCGCTGAGAAAACGGGACGGGGCGGTGTAATTCTCGCGGCCATACAGGCGCCTGACTTCCGCATAGGACAGGTAAAGCTGCTGCATGGCGCGCGTCATGCCAACATAGCAAAGCCGCCGCTCTTCTTCCAGCCGGGATGGATCGTTATGGGCATGCTGGGAGGGAAACAAACCTTCCTCCAGGCCGGTCAGGAAGACCAGCGGGAACTCCAGGCCCTTGGCCGAATGCAGGCTCATCAACTGCACGCAGTCCTCCCAGGCCTCGGCCTGCCCCTCACCGGCCTCCAGTGCCGCGTGCGCGAGGAAGGCGGCGATGGGATCCATTTCGTCTTCCTCCTCGTGATAGAAATTGCGTGCTGCGGTCACCAGTTCCTTCAGGTTCTCAACCCGCGTCTCGGCCTTCTCACCGCGTGCGTTGGCATGGAATTCAAGCAACCCGGTCTGGCCCAGCATGTGATCGACCTGTTCAGCCAGCTCGAGGTCGGCGATCTGCACCGCCAGTGCATCGATCATCTCGAGAAAACTGCGCAGTGCGTTGGAGGCACGCGCCGTCAACGCCCCGGCTGCCACCAGTTCCGTTGCCGCCCGCCACAGGGTCATACCCTGTTCCCTGGCATGCTGACGAACAAGATCCAGCGTGCGGTTGCCGATGCCCCGGGTCGGCACATTGACGATACGCTCAAACGAGGTGTCATCATCCGGGTTAAGGATCAGGCGCAGGTAGGCCAGGGCATCCTTGATTTCGGCACGCTCGAAGAAACGCAGGCCGCCATATACCCGGTATGGAATATTCTGGTTGAACAGGGCCTCTTCAAAACTGCGGCTCTGTGCGTTGGAACGATAGAGAATGGCGACTTCCGATCTCAGGTTGCCCTGCTCCACCCAGTCCTGGATCCGGCCCACGGTAAAACGCGCCTCATCGACTTCATTGAACGCCGCATACAGCTTGATCGGCTCGCCCTCTTCCCCGGCTGTCCACAGGGTCTTGCCCATGCGACCTTCGTTATAACTGATGACGGCATTGGCCGCGTTGAGGATGGTAGTCGTCGACCGGTAGTTCTGCTCCAGCCTGACAACTTTGGTGTCGTGAAAGTCGCGCTCGAAGTGCTGAATGTTCTCGACCTGTGCACCGCGCCAGGAATAAATGGACTGGTCATCGTCACCCACGACCATGATGTTCGGCTCAGTACCGATGAACTCCTTGAGCCAGCGGTACTGGATGCCGTTGGTATCCTGGAATTCGTCGACCAGGACACCTCTGAAGCGCTGCTGATACTGCTCGCGCAGGGGTTCGTTATTGTGCAGGACTTCCCAGGCACGCAGCAGCAGCTCGGCAAAATCGACCAGGCCGGAGCGCTGGCAGTAGTCTTCGTATTCCTTGTACACCCGCTTCCATTGCTGCTGCTGGATATCATGGCTTTCGGGAATATCGGCCACGCGCCGGCCGTTTTCCTTGTGATGGTTGATGTACCACTGGCCCTGCTTGGGCTGCCAGTAGGATTCATCCAGGTCCATACCAGCCAGTAGGCGCTTGATGACCCGCAGCTGATCATCACTGTCGAGTATCTGGAAAGACTCGACCAGCCCCGCTTCGCGCCAGTGGGCACGCAGCAGGCGGTGCGACAGACCGTGAAATGTGCCCATCCACATACCGGTAACCGGGAA
>JARFQC010000190.1 GCA_029287965.1 Arenicellales bacterium | reverse complement strand
TTGATATGCGCAATCTCAAGACTCTGATAGTGATCCTGGTTATAGCGACCCTGCTGTCGGGCTGCAGCAGCGGCATACAGCTGGGCTACCGGCAGCTGGACTGGCTGATCCCGGGCTGGATTGATCGCCAGGTTGACCTGGGTGACGATCAGTACGACGCGCTTAAAGCGTCTGTCCGGGAACAACTGCACTGGCATTGCACATCGGAGCTACCTGCCTACGCTGATTGGATCAGCAACTCTGCCGCAGAGTTTTCCGTCGGGCTATCTAACCAACAGGCCGCCCTGCGTTACGATCAAATGGTAGAAGCCTGGAACCGGCTCATGCACCAGGCGGCGATACCCCTGTCACATCTGGCAGGCAGCTTTGACGATGCCCAGGTGGAGCAAGTACTCGAGGCACTCCGGCAACGCAACGCTGAATACATTTCGGAGTACCTGGACCATCCCGATGCACAACGCAGGGAGATTTACGTACAGTGGATGACCCGCGCACTGAAACGCCGTATCGGTTCACTGACGGACGAACAGGCTGGCCTGGTACAGCAATGGTCAGCAAATATCGACCTGCTTACACCGGAGCTGCGTAATGCCAGGAATGAAGCGCAGACCGGCCTGGCCACCCTGCTTGCACAGCGACATGATAACCAGGCCCTGCTACGGGGCATACGGCAGCTGCTGCGTGAAGACCGGTCATCCGGGTCGGATTTTGACCGACGTTACCAGGCCAATACCCGCAAGGCACTGCAGTTGCTTGCAGACGTATCCTACACACTGACAGACCGACAGAAAAAACGCCTGGCCAGACGATCATCAAGAATTGCGAATGCATTCACAGAAATGAATTGCGCAGTATTCCAGCAAGCTGCCCTGACAGCCCTGCCCATGCTGGCCTATACGCAGTACAACTAGCATTGTTCACAGGATTTTCACGACGAGATCACCCGCTAATCATGTGGTAAGTCATACCATGTCACCACGCTGCTAAGAAATCCTTAGCATTTTGTCGTCGTTATCGTACTTATCTGAAGAACGTACGCTGCGCGGCAGCAGCTACATGGGCATGTAGCAAAAAGGCCTGCCAACCATCCCCCCCGACTGGGTTGGCGGCCCCGGCGGCTCACAAGGCCGCGGGGCCTTTTTTTCTCTAGTCGCCATCAGGAGTAAATTCCAATGTATCGTCTGATCTACAAAAGCCGCAGCCCCTCAGCTATCGACTGGGATACGGTGAGGAACATCCTGCATACCAGCGAACAGCACAACAAGGAGGATCAGCTGTCAGGCGTCCTGCTGGCCAGCAGGACACATTTCATGCAAGTGATTGAAGGCCCGTTTGAGAACGTCAACAGCACCTTCATGCGCATCGTCAAAGATCCACGCCATAACGATATCCAGCTGGTCAGCTTCGGTATTATCGACGCACGCATATTCACCGACTGGGCGATGCGTGGAATCGGGATATTTGATCTGAACAAGGACCTGGAAGACCGCCTGATCGAGAAATACGGCGAGGAAGATGGTGGACTGCACTTCCCGCTCGAGGAATGGATGGCGCTGGCCATGATCCATGACATCAACATGATCAGCGACCTGCCGGAATGGAAGCAGTAGGCCCGCCACTGCCCCTGTTCTGACAGAGTACGAGCAAAGCACATTTTCTGTTCAGGGCTTGCTCGCAACCAGCTGTACAACGGCACCCTCGCCATGATGAAAACGCCCTTCGTTCACATCACGAACACACTCTTCCGCATACCTGAACACAAGGCCATCAAGCTCGTCTGACAACACGTCTTTGTCCATCATCATTTCAGCGACTGGCGGACCGCCCGTGCCAAACTCCAGCTGTTGCGGCGTGTAGGCTTCAAGCAGCAGCACGCCTCCACTGCGCAGTCCGTTGGCCACTCTTGCATGCACCTGGCGCCGCAGCACAGCAGGCAGGTGACAGAATATCGACACCACCGCATCCCACGATTCGGAAGCGATATCGAAGTCCCCCAGGTCAGCCTGAATGATTTCCACTTCCACCTCGTGCTCGGCGGCCAGCCGGCGCGCCTTTTCAAGGCCTACCGCTGAGGCATCGACGGCGGTTACCTGGTAGCCCTGGCGGGCCAGCCAGACCGCATTGCGGCCTTCTCCTTCGGCCAGGCACAACACTTTGCCCAGCGGCAGTGCTGACACCTGGCTGACGAGAAAATCGTTCGGCTGCCTGCCGTAAACGAACTCATCCGTGGCATAACGTTCGTCCCACATGACCCGGTCAGAACCGGTTGTGGCGGAAGTCTTCGAACGCCTGCAGCACTTCCTGCTGGGTGTTCATGACGAAAGGTCCACCACGTGCGACGGGTTCGTTGAGCGGTTTGCCGGATACAAGCAGGAAGCGCACATCATCGCCAGTCGCCCGGAAAATGGTGCGCTCACCAGACCCCAGAATACCCAGGGTTCTTGCGGGCAGCATCTCTCCAGCCTCACCAACAAGCAATTCACCACTAATGACATAGACGAACGCATTGTCATCTCCAGGCAATGCCTGCGCGAACGACTCGCCTGCCGGTAGCGTCACGTCCATGTAGATAGGCCTGACATGGGGATTTTCTACCGGCCCCACTGTGCCAGCATCGGTCTGTCCAGCGATAACACGGATGCGCGTGCCGTTGCTGCGCTGTTCGACCGGCAGCTGTTCCTCCGGATACTCCTGGTAGCCCGGTTCTGTCATTTTGTGTGTGGCCGGCAGGTTGACCCACAGCTGGAATCCCATCAGCAGGCCATTTTCCTGTTCCGGCATTTCCGAGTGTACGATGCCCCGGCCGGCTGTCATCCACTGCACGCCATTCGGCTCAATGACGCCTTCATGACCGGCATTGTCCTTGTGGCGCATCCGGCCCGCGAGCAGGTAGGTCACCGTCTCGAAACCGCGATGCGGGTGATCCGGGAAACCGCCAATGTAGTCCTGCGGCTGGTCGGATTCGAAACTGTCGAGCAGCAGGAACGGGTCGAGCACATTCAGTTCAGGAGACCCGATGATGCGGGTCAACTCAACGCCCGCACCGTCCGATGCCGGAATACCGGCTGTCCTGTCGACCAGCTCGCGCACCGTGTATTCAGCTTGTGTCGCAGTAGTCATGGTTTTTCTCCGTGTAACAATCAGTTGTTGGAACGGTTATCCAGCGCATAGGCACCCGGTCCGTGAGCGACCAGGAACAGGAATCCGCCGGTGATGGCGACATTCTTCATGAACATGATCATCTGCATCTGATCACTGATGTTGCCATGAAAAAGTATTCCTGCAAGCAGGGTAAAGCCCGCCAGCAACAGCGCGGCAATGCGGGTATGCCAGCCGATGATTACGGCGATACCTCCGAGCACTTCGAGCAGAATCACTGCCGGCAGCAGCATGCCCGGTACGCCCATTGATTCCATGTAGCCTTGCGTGGCCGCATAGCCACCTATCTTGTTGAGCCCGGACATGACGAACATCAGTGATATCAGCACACGTCCGACTGGCGCAGAAAATGATTGGATAGCGTTCATGATTTATTTCTCCAGTGTTGTAGTAGACCTGGCAGAAAGTCTATTTGTTGTGATTAATTCAATAAACATCAATAATTAGAAATAATTGTTCTAATTTAATGCACAATAGATATGGGTCAACTCGAAGACATGCAGACGTTCGTGAGGGTGGTCGATGCCGGTAGCATCAGCAAGGCAGCCGAACATCTTGGCGTTGCCAAGTCAGCTGTCAGCAGACGCCTGGCAGAACTCGAGCAGCGCCTTGGCAGCACGCTCATCAACCGCACCACGCGGCGCTCCAGCCTGACCGATGCCGGGCGGCTTTACTACGAACGCGCACTGAGAATCATCGACGACGTCGATGACATGAACGCCATGGCCGCCAGCAGCGAAACATCGCTGGCCGGCAGGCTGCGCCTCGCGGTACCGCTGTCATTCGGCCTGGAACACCTGAGCCCGGCGTTGAATGAGTTCAGCGATCAGCACCCCGAGCTGATTCTGCACATCGACTTCTCCGACCGCCGCATCGACCTGGTGCAGGAGGGTTTCGACCTGGCATTCCGCATCGCCGACCTGGGCGATTCGAACCTCAAGGCCCGGCGCATCACACCTATCCGCCTGCAGGTCTGCGCAAGCCCGGACTATCTCGCCCGCCACGGTACGCCGCTTACACCCGCTGAGCTGCAACATCATGAATGCCTGGCCTATGAAAGCTCCGGCAGTGTATTTCCATGGAAGCTGCTGGACCGCGCAGGCAGGGAGCATGTCATCGACCCGCAGGCGCGGATTGTTGCCAACAACGGCAATTTTCTGTGCGACATGGCGGTAGCCGGCCGGGGCATCATGGTCTCGCCGACCTTTATTGCCTGGCAGGCCCTGGCAAGACAGCAGCTTGTACCCGTGCTGCCCGAGTTCAGGATACGGCCGTTGAATGCCTACGCGGTATATCCCCAGACACGCTTCCTGTCCCAGCGCGCGCGGCTGCTGATCGATTTTCTCGTGGCCAAGTTTGGCGACAATCCGTACTGGGACCAGAACCTGTAAACGAATCGGCCGGGTATTTTCATGATTACCCTTGTGGCGCGGTTATCGGGACGGCTAGAGAGAGGTAAATCTGGCCTATGTCGGCTGCATGCTCTATCTTTAATCGACCGATGGATTACGCCAGCCTATTCACTTCTGCCATGGTCGTCAGCTTGCTGGCGATCCTGTTCAGCATGATCATCGGTATCTTCCGCTTGAATATGAAAGCAGCACTGGAGTTCGGGCCGATGTCCTTCGTACTGCTCATCTTCGGCATGCTGGTCATCATCGTCTTCGTGCTGACCGCATTTGCCGGCGTGCTGCTGATTACCATCGAAGCGACCGCCGGGGTGCCGTAAACCTGCCCGCAGCAGTCAGTCGCTGGTGAACCCGGCTGCCTTGTGACTGCCGTCACAGAATGGTTTGTTCTTCGAATGGCCACAACGGCATAGCGCAGCGTTATCGCCCTGCCAGGCGACCCGGCCACTGCCGGCATGAATGGTGATATTGCCAGACAATAACAGCGGTCCGTTCTCGATCGGCTTGATCTGCAGCTTTCCACCGCCGGTCTCGATACCTGGTCCTTTCTGACCTACGGCAGCGAAATCCTGGAAGCCGGCATCGGCATGGCTGTTGTCACAAAACGGTTTGTTCTTTGAATGCCCGCAACGGCAGAGCGCAGCCCGGAAGCGGGTACCCGGCATATCATCGGGGGCGCCGTCGATGGACAGGTCACCGCTGACAAACAGGGGCCCGTTGTAGCTGACCTGAACCTTGTTGCTGTCCGGCGCCTCCTCGCTGTGACCGGACTGATCGCTGTAGGTCAGGGCGCCGCTCGGGCAGCGTTCACAGACTTCGACCACTTCATCGTTATCGGCCTGGTCGGGTACGCACCATGGCTGACGGCCGCCGACAAAGAGGTCGCCCTCGGCATGACCGCATTCGCCGATATGGATACACAGACGTCCGTCCCAGTACACGTCGATCTGTTCACCGGGATACTTGACTACTTTTTCCTCGCTCATGGATGGCTCCGCACTAATGGTTATTGTGCGAGCACTATGGAACGCGGGCGCATGCCGATCAACATACGAACAACGGGGAAATTTCGGCTGCCCATCCGCTGGTGGATGAGCAGCCGAACTGCAGGCTACTTGTTGGCCCGGTTCTCAACCAGGTGATCAACAACACCCGGATCGGCAAGTGTCGAGGTGTCACCCATGTTATCCAGGTCATTCTCCGCCACCTTACGCAGGATTCGACGCATGATCTTGCCGGAACGGGTCTTGGGCAGTCCCGGCGCCCACTGCAGGATGTCGATGGTTGCTATCGGGCCGATTTCCTTGCGCACGAACATGACCAGTTCCTTGCGTAAATCGTCAGATTCCTCAACGCCTGCCATCAGTGTCACGTAGGCATAAATGCCCTGACCCTTGATGTCATGAGGGAAGCCCACCACGGCAGCCTCGGCCACACTTTCATGCAGGACCAGGGCCGACTCGATCTCAGCGGTACCGAGGCGATGGCCGGACACGTTCAGCACGTCATCGACCCGGCCTGTGATCCAGTAATAGCCGTCCGCATCGCGACGGCAGCCGTCACCGGTAAAGTAGGTGCCCGGGTAAGTGCTGAAGTAGGTATCTATGAAGCGCTGGTGATCGCCGTAGACGCTGCGCATCATGCCCGGCCAGGGCCGCTTCATGATCAGGTTACCGGAGCACTCGCCTTCCAGCTCGTTGCCATGCTCATCGACGATGGCCGGTTCAACACCGAAGAACGGCTTGGAAGCAGAACCGGGTTTCATGTCGGTAGCACCGGGCAGTGGCGTGATCAGGTGGCCACCTGTCTCCGTCTGCCACCAGGTATCCACGATCGGGCAACGCTCGTCACCTACCACGTGGTAATACCACTCCCAGGCCTCGGGGTTGATCGGCTCTCCAACAGTGCCAAGCAGTTTCAAACTGGCACGCGATGTTTTCTTGACCGGTTCTTCACCGGCCCGCATCAGGGCACGGATGGCCGTTGGTGCGGTATAGAACTGGTTCACCTTGTGCTTGTCGATGACTTCCCAGAAGCGCGAGGCATCGGGATAGCTGGGTATTCCCTCAAACATCAGCGTGATCGCACCGTTGGCCAGCGGGCCGTAGACGATGTAGGTATGGCCGGTGACCCAGCCCACGTCGGCGGTACACCAGTAAATGTCGCCATCGTGGTAGTCAAAGGAGAACTTGTGCGTCATGGCGGCAAACACCAGGTAGCCGCCAGTTGTATGCAGCACACCCTTGGGCTTACCCGTCGAACCCGAGGTGTAGAGGATGAACATCGGGTCTTCGGCATCCATCTCTTCAGGCGGGCAATCGGTAGACGCATCAGCCATCAATTCTTCGTACCAGACGTCACGACCTTCCTGCCAGCTTATATCGCCGCCGGTACGCTTGATGACGATACAGCTATGCACGTTGGGGCATTCTTCCAGTGCCTTGTCTGCATTGGCCTTGAGTGGAACGGATTTGCCGCCGCGCACACCCTCGTCCGCCGTGATGACGGTCTGGCAGTCGGAGTCGAGGATGCGGTCACGCAGCGAATCAGGCGAGAAGCCGCCGAAAACGATCGAGTGCACGGCACCGATGCGTGTGCAGGCAAGCATAGCCACTGCGGCTTCGGGTACCATCGGCATGTAAATGCAAACCCGGTCGCCCTTGCTGACACCGCGCTGCTTGAGAACATTGGCGAACTTGCACACTTCTTCGTGCAGTTCCCGGTAGGTGATGTGCTTGTCTACCTGCGGGTCATCACCTTCCCAGATAATCGCAGTCTGGTCTCCACGCGCATCCAGATGCCTGTCGAGGCAATTGTACGAGACGTTCAGCTTGCCACCTTCGAACCATCGGATATCACCCTTGTTGAAGTCCCATTCCTGAACCTTGTCCCATGGCTTATACCAACTGACGAAGGCCTTTGCCTGCTCCGACCAGAATTCATCCGGATCATCGATAGACTGACGGTACATTTGTTCGTACTTGTCCCTGGTGATATGCGCCGAGTCGGCGAAGTCCGCAGGAACGGGGTAGATTTTTATTTCGGACATGTGAGGACTCCTTTGTGTGATTTATATTCGTTCTATTGTCGTTTTATTGTCGTTTCCAGGGAGGATTGGATTCTTGCTTCGCGATCAGCAGGCAAAGCGATCCATCCGGCAGCATTCTTGTATCAAGATTCCATTCGCACGATGTTGCGATAACCTGCCCATGCTGTCAAAGCCGTGGCTGCTAGCTGAGCAGATTGCCGAGCGTCGGTGGCTTGCTGCTGTCCATGTGTTCGACCTGTGCGAGGAACAATTCAGCCGTCGCCAGGGCATCACTCAGCGCATTGTGTGCATTGTAGCGCGGCAGATCGTAACGCTCGCGCAATGCGTACAGGCGTAGCGCCCCCTGCTCCACTTCCTTGTTGCGGCGGGCCAGCCATTTACGCGCCAATGACAGCGTATCGATGACAGGCACAACCGGTGCCAGACCATAAACCTGGCGACACACCTGTTGCAGAAAACCACGCTCAATAGCGGCATGATGGGCAAGCATCACCTTACCCGCCAACGCTTCCAGCAGGGCCGCAATGGATGTCTCGAGCGGCTTGCCGAATGCGGCCTCGTCATCGGTGATACGGTGTATCACAACGCTTTCCTCCGACAGGGACGTATCCGGCTGTATAATCGTGTGGGCTGCACTGCCGAGCAGTATTTCTCCGCCAGATAAATCTACGTGCCCGATACTGAGAATTCTGTCGGCTTTGCTGTCGAGGCCGGTGGTCTCAAAGTCGACGGATACGATGGGCACGCTGTATATATCGCTGCGTCGATCAGGAAACGGTGTCGCCAGGTACTCTCTCATCGCCCCGGCCGGTGCTTTTTTCAGCAGGCGCCGGCGTTGAGCATCCGGGCCCAGCAGGGCTGACAGCATCAGCCCACTCGCCCAGCCATGTAGCGTTGTTCCAGAACGGCCTGCATGGTCTGGATGACCTTGAAGGCATCCTTGAGATGTTCACGCTCAAGCCGGGACATATCACCCGGTAATATGAAATTGTCTGCATCCCGGCCTTTGCCTATGAGGCGTGCCTGATGTTCCATACGCAGCTTGCCGATAAACTCGAAAGCATCGAGCAGGTTCGCTGCGCCGCTCTTGCTCAGGGTGGCGCTACCGGCCGCTTTCTCAATGCGTTCAACGGTGTTGACTGCCGGGATACCTTCGGCAAGTGCATAAATGCGAGCCATGTCTATGATCGGTACCAGGCCGTTATGCTTGAGGTCCAGGGTATCATCGTGCTGACCGTCGTGAACCAGAACAAAATCGCGGAAGAATCCCAGTGGTGTCCGGTGATGCAGTGCATTGGCCGTCATGTGGGCAAGAAAAAGCTGGTGGCTGCGTGTCTGGTCCAGTACATCTCCGCGCAGGTCGGCAAGCAGTTCACGCTCGCCATATATCACACGCAAATCAAAGAAAATGCTCGACAGCATCAATGCCATCGGCTCGGGTGTCGTGATCCACTTATCAAAGTAGTCCCGCCATACACGCTGCGGTTGGCGCCATGTCGGATTTTTGGCCATTGCTTCGCCGGGACAGTAGACGTAGCCACACGCATCCAGTCCATCGCAGACAAAATCAGCCAGTAACGTAAACCACTCCCTGTCGGCATCAGTCATCAGGTCTGAAATAATCAGGCCATTATCCTGGTCGGTGTTCGACATCTGCTCACGGCGCGCCTGGGAACCACCGGCAACCCATGCATAGGGCACGGGTGCAGGACCGAACTTCTCCTCCGCCAGTTCTATCAGGCGACGAGTGAAGGCACTGGTTACGGCCGACACTGCGTTGCCGACATGATCGGGCGATCCGCCCATGCCGATAAGCTGGACCTGTAAACCCGGCACCAGCCGACTCAGTTCAACCAGCGCATCAAGTGATTCTGCCTTGCGTATGGAATTGGTGATATAGACTGAATTACGCCCTTCATGACGGATCAAATCTGTGGGCGAGACGACGCCGAGCAGTTGTCTGCCGTCTATAACGGGCAGATGGTGTATATGTTTCCGGGTCATCATCATCAGCGCGTCGAACGCCATTGCATTGGGCGCTACATGGACCATGTTGCCGGTCATGATCTGGCTGACTGGCGTCGACGCCGACAGTCCGGCAGCCAGGCAACGCTCGCGCAGATCACGATCGGTAATGATCCCGGCCGGACCGTCCGGACCGGTAATGACGATGGATGACACACCCTTGTCGGACATCACTACGGCAGCCTGCTGGATCGATGCATGTTCATCGATGCTGACGACACCGGCCTTCATGACCACCGCCACTGGTGTGTTCATCAGGCTCGAGGTTTGGGAGGCCGCATGCTGCTGGGCGGCAACGGCTTGTTTAAGCCTTTCTGCGGCGCTGTGTTGAATGAAATCTGCCACAGAAGGTTCATCGCGCACTATTTCTTCCAGCACGTGACAGGGAATAGCATAAACCAGGGTGTCTTCCGCAACGCTGACACGGAACGCTTCAGAACCGTTAGGCATGCAGAATGATGTGCAGACATCGCCTTCTCCGAGCATACCGACCAGGTTGTCCTCGGAGGAAAACAGCTTTACTGCGCCCTGGCGCAAAATATACAGCAACGCCTGGCTTTCTTTCTCATGCGGCAACTGCTTGCCGCGACGGATGTAGCGTATGGTTAACTGGCGTGTCATGCGCCCCAGCACTTCGGCCGACAATCGGTCGAACGGCGGGATGCCGGCCAGAAAATCCTGTATCTCCTGCAACTCGACATCCATGATTCAGGTGCTCCCGTTCAATTCCACGGTCCAGTGCTGTCGATGGGTACTTCCGCGTAGTACTGATCGTTGCCGCCCGTAGCGACGACCCTCAGCAACAATGGTTTCTCCTTTTCCAGGTTTGTCAGCTTGCGCACCACTGTCGACCACTGTCGCTGCCCTTCATGCGGCATCATCGCCACAACACGAGTTTCCCTGTCGTCCTGGGCGAGTGCCATTGCCACGTTGTCCAGCTTGCGGCTACTGACCACACGATAACGATCGCCGGCAACAAATACATCCAGTACCAGATTGTCACTGCGCAGCAGGCATTTTTCGCGAACCAGCTCGCACGTGCTGTCAGCCCTGAGTTCATGCACCGCGTATGTCGCAGCACGATAATCCTGTTCCCGGGCGGCCTGGAAATGATCGGCAACGATATAGCCGCCGATGAGCAGGAATGGCGCAACAAAGAATGCAACTTTGAGGTGTCTGTTCACATGGTAATCCAGGTTAATTCCGGGACGCTTCCAGGCAGGAAGAATAATAGAAAAAGGCCCCCGTCAGGGAGCCTTTTTCGTTTTACTGTGCCGGATCTCAGTGACCGGTTGCAGCACCCGCACCAGACGGAACACGGATGTCCTCGACCAGGTGCTGAATGTGCTCGGGCGGTGGTGCCGTCAGCTTGGACACTGTGATGGCAACCGCGAAGTTGACGATTGCGCCTACAGCGCCGAAGGCATTCGGCGAAATGCCCAGGAACCAGTTCGGTTCCATACTGCCGAGGAACTCGGTACCCGGAATGAACATGATGCCCTTGTGCTGGAACACGTACAGCATGGTGACACCGATACCGGAAATCATGCCCCAGATGGCACCGGCCCGGTTGGCCCGCTTGTTGAAGATACCCATCATCAGCGCCGGGAAGATCGACGAGGCCGCCAGGCCGAAGGCGATGGCCACGGTGCCGGCCGCAAAGTCAGGCGGATGCAGCCCGAAGTACCCGGCCAGGGCGATGGCACCGGCCATCGCGATACGCCCTGCCATCAACTCGTTCTTTTCCGAGATATTCGGGGCAAAAACGCCCTTGAGCAGGTCATGCGAGATCGACGAAGCAATGGCCAGAAGAAGCCCCGCTGCTGTAGACAGTGCTGCAGCCAGGCCACCGGCTACCACGAGTGCAATGACCCAGTTCGGCAGGTTGGCAATTTCAGGATTGGCCAGCACCATGATGTCACGGTCGACCTTGACCATCTCGTTGCCTTGCCAGCCATATGCGGCCGCCCTTTCAGCGAACTCCTCGTTTTTATCGTTGTAGTACTGGATGCGTCCGTCACCGTTCTTGTCCTCGAACTGCAACAGACCCGTGGTCTCCCAGTTCTTGAACCACTGCGGACGATCTTCATAGGCCAGGTTTGCCGTGACCTCGCCAACCGGTCCCGTCTGGATGGTTTCCATCAGGTTCAGTCGGGCCATGGCACCCACTGCGGGGGCAGTTGTGTAAAGGATGGCGATAAAGACCAGTGCCCAGCCTGCCGATGCACGCGCATCACGCACCTTTGGCACCGTGAAGAAACGAATGATGACATGCGGCAGTCCGGCCGTACCGATCATCAACGACAGGGTATAGGCGAACATATTGAGCTGACTGCCAAGGACTTGCGTCGTGTACTCCTTGAACCCGAGGTCCGTCACAACAAGATCCAGCTTGTCGAGCATGGTCATAGAACCATCGGCCATGTTTGCACCCAGTCCGAGCTGTGGCAGAGGCACGCCGGTAATGTTCATTGAAATGAAGATGGCCGGTACCGTGTAGGCAAAGATCAGCACGCAGTATTGTGCGATCTGCGTGTAGGTAATGCCTTTCATGCCGCCCATTACCGCGTAGATGAACACGATGCCCATGCCGATAAACAGGCCGGTGTCGTAGTCGGTCTCAAGGAAGCGCGAGAACGCTACGCCGATACCCTTCATCTGACCGATTACGTAGGTCACAGAGGCCAGGATAAGGCAAATGACCGCAACGATACGCGCCGTTCGGGAATAATAACGGTCACCGATGAATTCGGGCACGGTAAACTTGCCGAATTTACGCAGGTACGGCGCCAGTAGCATGGCTAACAGTACGTAGCCACCCGTCCAGCCCATCAGGAAGACCGATGCACCGTAGCCGTTGAAGGCGATCAGGCCGGCCATGGAGATGAAAGATGCCGCCGACATCCAATCAGCTGCGGTAGCCATACCGTTCGAGACGGGATGAATACCCTTGCCGGCGACGTAGAATTCACCGGTCGTACTGGCACGCGCCCAGAAGGCAATACCGATGTATAAAGCGAAAGATGCACCTACCACGAGGTAGGTCATGGTTTGCAGATCCATAATGACCTCCTCAGCCTTCGTGGACGTTGTACTGGCGGTCGAGCTTGTTCATCCGCCAGGCATAAAAGAATATCAGTGCAACGAAGGTATAGATTGACCCCTGCTGTGCAAACCAGAAACCGAGTTTATAGCCGCCGAGGCTGAAGGCATTCATCTGTTCGACGAACAGTATGCCGAGCCCGAAGGACACGATAAACCATATGACAAGGCATATGCTAACCAGGCGTATATTCGCCTTCCAATAGGACGCTCTATCGCTCATTGGATCTCCCCTGAAGTAGTTGTTTGATTATCAGGTCAATCGGAATCTTGATTCCAACAGCCTGTATTTATTGAAATTACTACAAATGTGCCGATGGATTATAACGACTAATGGCCAAATAATGCCAGCTTATATTTCTGACTGAATTACTGAGAAATTTTGCGATGACGTTCAGTTACTGCACGAGGGCGTTTGCAAGACCAATAACGGAAAAAAGCCCCTGTGTAACAGGGGCCTGGAAAGACTGTTGCTGACTCTATCAGGGCGTAGCCGTTGTATTGCCGCCAGGCAGATCTGGCTTGCTTACCCGGACGTGGCCATCATAGACCGTTACGTAGGCACCCGGCCGGGAAAAATCGTGATCCTTGGCTGCGAACAGACCGTCCAGGTCTACGTTTGCATCTTCAACCGTGTAGGCCGCAGTGCCGGCTGCACCAATTTCGCTGTTCGCCGTCCGGATACTGAATGCCTGCGGATTGCTCTGCCCTATCTCGCCTGCCCTGACCTGCAGGTCACCGCTGAAAAGTTCGGCATTAAAACGATTGTTTGTATTTATCTCGGCATCGTAGGCATAGTCATTGAGGACCAGCTCACTGCCTGATGCCATGGCCAGCCGTGTGTTGTCACGGAATACCAGCAGGGTACTGGCACCGGCCTCTGTGGACACCTTGTCACCAGCATAAATGGGGCCGCCGTCAGACAGGCGTCGCTTGTTGCCTTCCGGGTCGGTAGCAAACACAGTACCTGCAAGGTTGACGGTCCGCCCGACAACATTGCTGGTCAGCACCTTCACCCCGCTTTTCTGCTGCTGTTCGGCGACACACTCCACATCGCACAGGCGAACATCGTAGGAGGTACCGCGTATGCCCATCGTCGCATAGGCCGTCTTGACCTTGATTGCATCCGGGTTGCTCTTGCCCATCAATCCAGTCAGGGCGCGCATGCCGCCTTTGACCAGGTCATACTCGGCCGCGTCCTCCTTGCCTTCCTCGAAGGTGTATTTCTTGATGCCCAGCTGGGAATCGGGGCGTACCGTGATGCGGGTGCCGTCTTTCAGCTTGATGACTGCAAAGCTCTTTGCACCGGTCTTGATCTGGTCTGTCTCGAACACAGGTGATGCCTTATCGAGCGCTCGGATCTCCTGGTCTGCAAGTTCGGCGGTCACACTCCCGCGGATCATCTGGGCGCTGCCGACTTCCTTGAATTCGGCGCTGGCAGAGAGAGGGACAGCAGCCAGTACGCCGAGATATATGATGCTCGTCAAGATTAATCGTGACGGTAATCCGTGCTTGTTGTTGATATTACTCATTGCAACCCTCGATTCTTCCTACTGTTGGCGCCTGGAATATGTGCAATTTACTTGTTTGTCATGCCTGACGATATTGTACCTAAGTACAAGGCCCATGACCTGAAATGGGAGAACCTACCTTTATACACTGTTTTTCCTTTATAATCAATGAGTTTTGTGCGATTCGCGTTCTTTTCTCATGACCTTGCCCTGCGTGTATACTCGGTGCGCATGAAGAAAAAGACCGCAAAGCCCGGCCACAAGCGCAATTGGCTGAAACACAACTGGCTGCGTGTTTCCCTGAGTCTCTTCATCGTCGCCCTGTTTGCGATGGATACCAATGGCAGCGCACCGCTGCCGCTGATGGACCGCCTCGAAAATATTGCCTACGACGCCCGCATACGCGCCACCACGCAGAAGAAAATCGACGAACGCATCGTCATCATCGATCTGGATGAACGCAGCCTGACCATCGAAGGGCACTTCCCCTGGTCACGGGCCAAGATGGCGCGACTGATCGACAAATTATTCAACGAGTACGGCATCCTGCTGCTGGCGATGGACGTCGTGTTCGCAGAGCGGGACGAAACCGAGTCGCAGGAGCGGCTCGACCAGGTCATCGCAGCGCAGCAGGACCCGGTCATCATCCAGGCACTAGAAATCGTCCGTTCCGAGCTGGACAACGATACCGTTTTCGCCGACGCCATGCGAGACCTGCCCGTGGTGCTCGGCTACTACTTCACTCACGACCCGCGCAAGCGGATCACCAAAGGCAAGCTGCCCGCGCCGGTCATCACCGCCGACGAACTGGCGGGGATCGATCTGGGTTTCGTTGAGGCAGAGGGTTACGGAGCCAATCTCCATGTACTGCAGGAAGCTGCGATGTCGTCAGGCTACTATGAGAACCCGTTACAGGACGATGATGGCGTTATCCGCCGGGCGCCACTGCTGCAGATGTACAAGGGCGACCTGTATGAATCACTCGCTTTCGCTGCTGCCCGCATTTATGTCGGTGGTACTCCGGAACTCGACGTCGTCGGCACGGCGGACAGTGGCTACAAGGCCATCGAGAACATCAAGCTCGGCCGCCATGTCATCCCCGTCGACCACAACGCCGCGGCGCTCGTGCCCTATCGCGGCAAACGCGGTAGTTTCCGCTACATCTCGGCCACCGACATTCTCAACGACACGGTGGAAAACCCCGATGTACTGATCGGCGCCGCCGCGTTCCTCGGCACCACGGCACCCGGACTGGTCGATCTGCGTGCCACGCCCGTTGCCAGCGTGTTTCCCGGGGTCGAAATTCACGCCAACCTGATGGCCGGCATCCTCGACGACTCGTTCAAACAGAGACCGGCCTGGATACTGGGCGCTGAACTACTTTTCATTATCCTTATCGGTATAGCCCTGTCCTTTCTGTTACCTGACCTGGATGCGGTCTGGGCGACACTGATGACAATAGCCATGATGGGTATGACCATCATTGCCAATATGCATTTCTGGACGGAGCAGAACATCGTGTTCCATCTCGCCCCCGCTGTGCTGCTGATTACTGCATTGTTCCTGTTCAACATGAGTTACGGCTTCCTGACGGAATCGCGCTCCCGCAACATGCTGGGCTCGCTGTTCGGCCAGTACGTACCCGAGGAACTGGTCGACGAGATGTCCAGTGATCCCTCGCACTTCAGTATGAAGGGCGACAGCCGTGATATGACTGTGATGTTCTCCGACATCAGGAGCTTTACCACCCTGTCGGAAGGTCTCGAGCCGGATGAGCTGTCCAATCTCCTGAATCTCTACCTGACCCCAATGACCGAAGTCGTACACAAGCACAAGGGTACGATCGACAAATATATCGGCGACGCGATGATGGCCTTCTGGGGGGCACCGGTGAAAAGTGCCCGACATGCCAACGATGCACTGGACGCCGCGCTGGAAATGATGGAGAAACTTAAATACATCAACCGCCAGTTCAAGGCTCGTGGCTGGCCGGAAGTCAAAATCGGAATCGGCATTAATTCAGGCAACATGAATGTCGGCAACATGGGCTCGTCGTTTCGCATGGCCTATACCGTCCTGGGCGACGAGGTCAACCTGGCCTCGCGATTGGAGGGCCTTACCAAGCAGTACAACACCCACATCATCGTCGGTGAGAAGACTCGCGACCGCATTACCAATTATTACTTCCGCGAACTCGACCGGGTACGGGTCAAGGGCAAGGACCGGCCGGTCAAGATATTCGAGCCTTTCTGCAGCGGCGATGACGTCGATCCATTCAAGCTGGAAGTGCTCGAGCAGTATTACGCCGCACTGCAGCACTATCGAAAGCAGCAGTGGAGTGCAGCAACGCGTATATTCAAACGCCTGCAACAGCGCGATCCGGAATGCCTCCTCTATCGGATGTACCTGCAGCGCATCGAACTCTACATGGTGGAGCCGCCCGGTGATGACTGGGACGGCGTATTTACGCACACCACCAAGTAATACGGGAACGTACACATAACATGACGAACTCTGTTATCGCTCCTTCGGCATCCATCATCTGGCGGCTTGCGACAACGTACAGGATCGATCCTGCACCGCTATTCGCGCAGGCAGGGCTGAATGTCTCCATGCAAAACGATCCCAATGCACGCTATGACGCCGATGCGCTTAATCGCGTCTGGCAACAGGTTGGTGAACTGGTTAAAAATCCATGCTTCGGCATCAGGGCCGGCGACCACTGGCACCCTTCCGACTTGCACGCACTTGGCTATGCGTGGCTGTCCAGTCGCAACCTTAGGTCGTCAATCGAACGGCTGTGCCGTTACGCCCGCATCGTCACAGATGTCGATGACTTCACGCTAGTTGAAACAGACTCGACGGTATCGCTTGTTGTGACGAATCATGGACTGCCTGAAGACGTTGTGTGGATAGCTGATTCGTCACTGGCGGTGATCTTGTCCATGTGCAGGGTCAACCTCGGTGAGGACTTTAATCCCGAGTCTGTCAGCTTCATACATTCCCAACCTGAATGTGCCAGCGACTACTATGAATACTTCCGCTGTCCTGTTGTGTTTAACGCCGTGGACAACCGCATCAACTTTGCTACGGCAACAGTCGATACCCCGCTCACTGGTGCCAATGCTATGCTGGCCCAGGTCAATGACCGCATTATGATTGATTACCTTGCCAAGCTGAACAAGAACGATGTCATTCAGCGTGTCAGGGCAGCGATCATCGAGCAGTTGCCATCCGGCCACGTCACCGACGCCACGGTCGCAGCCACGTTGAATCGCAACGAGCGCACGCTCCAGCGACAGTTGAACAATGAAGGCACGACGTTCAAGACACTGCTGAATGAAATCCGCACCGAACTGGCCAGCATGTACATCCAGGACAGTCAGCTCAGCCTCACCGAGATATCTTTCATGCTGGGTTTCTCCGAGATCAGCTCATTCTCACGCGCCTTTAAACGCTGGACAGGTACATCACCCTCCCAATACCGCCAGGCCTTTTCCGGCGTACAACACTAGCCTGCTACATCAAGCGGCTACAGGTGGCCAAACGCTTGTCGCGACTTGTCAAGCTGATTGAGCCGCCAGCCCCTATGCTCGTCATAACCAAACAAGATGGTGATGACAATGCAAGCATGGCTAAACAATATTGAAAATAAGGTACGTGTATCTGTCTGCATCAATGACCTGAAACAGGACCTTGAAACAGCCAGCCAGAGTCAGCGGGCCGAAATACTGGTCATGGCACAGTATCTGCGCATCCACCTTCTTGAGCAGTCAGGCATACGGCGCACCAGCATGGATAATCCGCTGGAATGTCCGCGCCCCGATATCACCGCACAGCTACATTTGATAGAGCAGTTGCGTCGCCAGCTTCGTACTAACCTGCGGCATGTGGTACGCGGCAAGTTTAGCGAAACGGACCAGATGCCCGTCTGTTCACACCGGCAAACGCAAATCATGGTATGTGCGCTCGAACTGTGGTTCTGCACGATGGGTGCCTGCTTCGTTCCCGAGAAGCACGACATGCTCTGCGACATCTGGACAACCATGGCGAACTCACGCACCTGCCTGCAACACACTGACGCAATACGGCAATGTGCCAGAACATTGCCGATTGAACTGTCAGAATTTAATTGTGCAGGGCGTGGTGCATTCAACAGCGCTGATGAATGGCTGGTGTACTACGACTTTATCCCGTCAGCATTTAACAGCGAGATAGCGGCTCACCAGATAAGAGGGAATCATGAAACCATACCCGCAAGATAGTCATCTGGCAGGACAGCTGGCACATGCAGCGGCTTGCAACAAGCAGGTATCGTTTCGCCAGGCCGTGATAAAACTGGCAGTCACGCGAGGAATGACGCTTGTCACAGAAGACGATGCTTCACTGGCCGCAACCAGCATGAGCTACCTGGTCGATGCAGTTATCGACCATTGCGACTGGAATGTGCGTTCACTAGCCGATGCTGAATACCGCATTACCTGGCTACTAATGCATACAACTGCAGAACGACTGGCACAGTTTCTCGACTGCGATTCAAAACTGGTAACCATGTATGCCTCCATGTGGATTTTCAGACATGATCCGGACTATGTGTTCGGCGCCGATATGGAAAAGATGACGACCGCATTGCATGGCCTCAAAGCAGATGAAACGCTTCGTCTTCAGTACGTCCTGCTTATGAATAGTATCGATGCATGGCTGGCCGGAAGCGCCCTGACCGATACATCCAGGGTTGCCAGGGTTACCGCACTGCTTGCAGGACAGCCGACCAGGCTCCGTTCAATCAAAGAGCCGGACTGAACCGGGGAACGAGCATGTTCTGCCTGTTATTACCATTACGCTGACGCCGGTCTCAGGCAGTAACGGGTCACTCTGCTATCGAGAAAAATACCTTTTCGCTCATCGAACCCATTTGAAAATCACCCAGCAGGATATGTTCATTGGTATCGCGCGAATGAATCGTCCAGTAATAATCACCGCCTGCTTCCAGCTTGCCTTGCGGAATCTCGACCACAGGTTCATGGATAAGCTTGGAACGGAACACCAGCTTGTCGTCCCATACATCACGTACATATACCTTGTACCAGTTTGCACCGGGTACAGGGTCCCATTTCAGCGTAACGGGCAGTGTGGCGGGTCCGGAGTCCTCGGAGGGTGACATGCCGGTTGCTCTCTCGAGACGCGACATGATCATGTAGTCGCTGGCCTGGTATTCATGTCCGCGGGTATCTTTTACGCTGATGCGGTACCAGCCGGTCGTCGCACTGTCCGGGACATCGATATCGAGCATGTAAACGCGCTTTTCCGGCTTGTTCTTGCGCTTCAGTCGCATGAACTTGCTCTTGTTCAACTCGGCCAGCGTCTCACCTTCAGGGGTAAGAATCTGCATGCTGACGACATCGTCAAACTTCTCTGTAGAAAAAAGAATCTTGAAGAAATGCTGACGATCAGGCCAGTTGCACAGGTGCATATCGAAGAAGCCCATTTCATTGCGATGCGGATCATTGTGCAGTTCCGGCGCATCCTCGGCGCGAGTCGCCGACATGACTGCCACTGTCAGGAGTAAAAATACGGGTAATTTAAAATGCATATTCAGTTGCCCAGTTTCTGATTGACCTGCCTGAGACGCAGGCTCATGCCTTTGAGCATGCCCAGGGATAACTCCGGATAGTTGATAATCAGTCCGCGTAGACGTGACTTTTCCAGCGACAGCAGGGTTGTGTCTTCCAGTACATGCGCCGTGGCAGAGCGTGGTAATTCATCAACCAGGTTCATTTCACCGAAACATTCACCGGCTTCTAGCTCTGCAACAAAATCCTTTTTATTGCTGTCTGCTTGCAGGGAGATACCAATGCGACCACTCTGAACAATGTACATGCGATCACCGTATTCATTGATGTCGAACACGCGGTCGCCCGAGAAGTACTGTTCTTCCTCCAGGCTTTGTGCCACGACGCGCAAGTCCTCGGTCTTCACCTCGGCGAATACCGGCGAGCGTTTCAATAGCATGATGCGTTCAAACAGATCAGACATGGCACCTGGTCAACAATGCTTCCCTAACATAACCAAAGCAGTCATTTAGCCATGGATCGGAACGTTCGTCTATCCATGCGAGCACGTGATCGACATCTTTAAAGTGACGCGTCTTCTTTCCATGCCCATCTTGTGGCTCCTCGAACAAGGGCATCAGGATTGCCGACAGGTCCTTGTTGCTGATCATGGAAAGCAGTTCACGCGCGTTCGACAGGTGTCGTCGATCACGGCTGAGCAGTCCGGCCCTGATCAATGACATCTCTTCATCGTGATCCGATGACTGGTTCGCCAGCAATGCCAGATCGATGAACTCGTGGATGCGCTCCTGCAATGTGTTGTCCAGCAGGTTACGACCAGAGTAACCTTCATCGCCAGCCACAAGCAGCGTCTCGCGAGCTTCGCTCATCAGGCTGGCTTCCCTTGCCAGGGCAAGACAGATTCTACCCATCGTCTGCGAATCAGTGCCGATCTGGATCAGGTACTCGAGCATGGCTTGGCGCGCCCGGGGCGAGCCAAGTTGATGATCCACCAACTTCTGCTCAAAATAGTCAACCGGATCCGGCTGCGTGGCAACAAGTTGTTGGCATGCCGTCGCACGAACCTCGGGGTGGCCATCCTCCAGCGCATTCAGCAGCATGCTTTGGCGATCGTGGGCTCCGAGGAAATGCGACGCCCTGATGCTGTCGTTTCTGACTCGCCAGTCTGCATGCCCAATCAGGGACATGATGCTGTTTTCTGCTGCCTTGAAGTTATCCGTTGGCCAGCCTGCGAGGATTTCCAGCGCCAGGCAGATAAATCGGGCCTCTTTGGCATTCAATAGCTGAACGAGGTCCTGCTGTATGGCACTGAAGATCGGCTCTTCCAGGTAGTGCTGCTCCATGCCACCAGTTATCAGTTCGACTCCCGATATAAAATATTCCGCCCGGCTGTCATTGAGTAGATCCAGCCAAACTTGCCTGGCCGTATCTTGAAGAGCCGGCAGCGGGTACCTGTAAACACCGTAGACGCCCGCTGCTCGTACGCGGGGCGAGGCATGGGTGAGGAGTTCTGCAATCTTGTCACGGGTCGTTTCATCGCGTGATTCGATCATGGCCCGGTACAGGGTTGCATCGAGATGCGAGTCGCTCTGTCCTATCTCGGAACGCAGGCGTGTACGCAATGCCGGTGACTCAAGCGGCTGCAGCATCTTGATCATCTGGTCACGTGCGGCAACCGATGCAGAGGTCATACGCTCGGGCAGCAGCTCGGCTGCACATGTCGGATTTGAACGCCTCAATACGCGTGCGTAGGCAAGACACAAATCCTCATCGTCGCTCATCACTCCTTGCTCGAGGTCTCTCAGCAGACTGGCGTCCCGGGCATCATGCAGTGCGGTAATCTGCTTTTCCGGTACGAACAGACGCTGCTTCAGGTTGCTGACGATTTCCGCAGCGTAGGCCCGGTTCATTTTACGGTTGAAAAACATATAGATCATCGCAGCCAGCAGGCCCGGCCACAGGAACCAGCTAGGATCCTCTACCCGCTGTGCAAGGAAAAGAAACACGCCGGCACTGGCAAGCGCCGCGGGTAGCACCAGCACGATGGACATGGCCCGTGCCCGGCCCTGTATCTGCATCGGCAATGCCTGCATGAATAATGTTCTGACCGGCTTGCGGAAGGCGGGCATCATGGCGTCCTTGTTGAAACTGGCGATGATGGCTGCCGGCAGGCTGAAACTGAACAGCAGGCCCGCATAGCTGACTATGCTGGTAAATGGGAAGATCAGGTTGATGTGCCTGACCCCGAAGCGGCGTATTGCGCGGTTGGTGAGGAATATCTGGATCAACAGCGCAATACTGCTGTTGACGGCTGCGAGTATACCGAAAAAGGCACTCAGCGAGGCCTCGGATTCAAAGGTCCGGGTGTAAATCAGGTTGACCGTGTAACACAGGATGTAGGTAGACAGCACCATGAAGAACAGTGCATAGGAAGACATGCGCAGCAATCGTGATGTCTTCATCAGACGCACGCCCTGGGTAACCTGGTTGATCGACTGTTGAAGACGAGAACGCTCTTTGCGACCGGAGCGGAAGTAGGGTGACACCCCGTGCCTGCCATGCCAGTAGGTCACGATCAGGAAGCTGATGACCAGCATCGCGGCCCAGATGAGCAGCATGTTTTGCACGCCTACGGCTTTCGACATGGTGGCCAGGAATAGCCCCCCGATGATGATACCTATCTGGTAGCCGGCCAGGATGATGGGCGTCAGCCGCTTTGACTGGGTCTGGACGAGGTTCTGACTCAGGTAGAGCGCGCAGTGAACAAGAAACAGTTCTGATGTGACTTCGTAGATCAGGTAATAGGCCGGGTAAACCAGGCTGCTGGTGTCATTGACGATGAGCAGCCAGTTGCCAACCAGCAGCACGATCAGCACACTGAAGATAATACGAAAAGATCGCTCGGCAGGCTGTGCATCGACAAACGCTGCGTACGCAACGCTGACCAGGCTGAGCAGAATACTGACCAGCACAAACATGACCGGCAGGTATTCGATGCCGTAACGCTTGAAGAACAGCGCATCGGCCGTTCCCCTGCCCAAAGCCATGCCGGTACCGATGACGATAAACAGAAGCAGGAGGTAAGTTACCTGGGGTACCTCTGCACGCCTGATCAGCAGCAGATCTGTAATGCGATTCATCAAATTCCAACCCTCAGGCGGTATACCTTTACCGCTTGCGGCATTTATTATGCGCCGCCTGACAGGATTGCACCCTCCGCAGTGTAAGACTTTTTATCATTGTTATTTTGAACAGGGCACCCCACGAGCCACCCGGTTTTTTTTAGTATAACGCTATTTCTGTCCTGAATGTCGCATGAAGTATCCATGCGACGCTGTGAAAAAATACCGCCCACCGACATAGATAGACCAAACAGTCGGTCTTCCGACTTGCATCATTTTTCGTATTGCGCCAATGTAGTGAGTCCTCGGTACAGTTCGCGCAGGGTAAGTCATGCGCATGCTGATTCGATGATTTCTGACAAAGGAGAATCCAAAATGAAAAAGCTTGCAGGTTTTGTCGCAGCGGCCACCATTGCCGGTGGTCTTGCACTGGCCCCGGTACAGGATGCAGAAGCGTTCTTCGGCTTCGGCGACGGCTGGGGTAATGGTTGGGGCAACAGGGGCTATGGCGGCCCGTGGGGCGGTGGTCCATGGAACAGCGGCTGGGGCGGCGGCCCATGGGGCGGTGGTCCATGGAACAGCGGCTACGGTGGCGGCCCATGGGGTGGCGGCTATCCGGGCTACTACGGTGGTGGCTATCCGGGCTACTACGGCGGCGGTTACAACCCGGGCTACTACGGTGGTGGCTACAATCCAGGCTACTATGGTGGCGGCTACAATCAGGGCTACTACGGCGACGGCTATGCTGCACCCGAAGCTACTCCGGAACCGGCTCCGGTTACCGAGTAAGCCCTACAGAAGCAAACAGGAAAAAGGCCCCGCAAGCGGGGCCTTTTTTTATTGCTCCAGCCAGCCGTTGACGCGTTCGAGGTCGGCCACCTCAAGCTGGCCGGAGACGCGTTTCAATTCCAGGTTGCTGAGGATGAACTGGTACTTGGCGCTGATGTAGTCACGTTCGGATCCGTACAGATCGCGTACTGCATCGAGCACCTCGACGTTGGTGTTTACTCCTGCCTTGAAGCCCTCACGTTTCGCCTCGACAGTGCTCTCACCCGCCTTGACGGCCGCGCGCAGGGCAACGAGCCGACTGATACCACTCTTGACCGCTTCGTAGGAAGACCGCGCAGTACGGTCTACATTGCGCCTGACCCCCTCCTGGTTCTGCAGCGACACCTGGTAACGGGAACGTGCTTCGTCCGTACCGGCGACCACACCCCAGCCCTGGATCAAAGGAATATCGAGCCGCAGCCCCACGTCAGTGCCTTCTGTCAGGCGACCCGAACCGGTCAGGCTGCCGTCGGAGTCGACATTCGAGTGGGATGCCACGACATCCAGGGTCGGCCAGTGCTGGCCCTTGATGCGCGATATTTCACGATCGGCCACCTCGACCTGGCTGCGCGCAGACTGCAGCCCGAGGTTGTTCTGCAACGCTTTCTCCACCCAGAAATCGACACTGTCCGGCTCGGGAGGATCCAGAGGCGGCTTGTCATCGGCAATCTGTTTCAGCTCGCCGGGCAGCTGGCCGGTCAGTTCCTTAAGGGCCTGCATGGCATCGCGCAGCGCGAAGTCAGACTCGATGACATTGGTATTGGCCAGTTGATAGCGAGATTCGGTCGCGTAGAGATTGGTCACCGTACCCAGCCCGACATTGAGACGCTCCTGGTCCAGCTCGAGCTGCTCGGCAAGCGCTTCCTTCTCGGCATCGGACACGCGCAGATTTTCCATTGCCACCAGTGCCTGCCCGTAGACCAGTGCGACACGGTAAATCAGGTCCTGCTGGGCGGTACGGAAATCAAAACCGGCCCGCTCGACGTTGTACTTGGCCTGCTGGTAGCCCTGCCATGCCGGCACATCGAACAGTGGCTGGTTGAAATTGACCGCCCAGTCATCGACATTGAAATCCGCCTCGCCGTCGAAACCGGGTATGTTATCCGGACTGGTAACTTTCTGGTCACGCTTGGTCGTACCGGCGTTGGCACCCAGGAACGGCAGCAATGCAGCGCGTGCGATGCCGAGAGTGGACTTGTCCGCCTCGTAGGTATTGACCGCAGCCTGGTAGACCGTGTCCTGTTCGACGGCCAGCATGTAAGTGGTCATCATGTCATCTGCAGCAGCCTGACCGGCTGCCAGCATCGTTGCCAGGCAGATTGCCAGCAGCGATTTTCTGTTCAATTGAACCATCTTCTGTCCTCGGGATATCAGCGAAAGGCCCTCCGGTGATGCATGGAGAAAGTATCGCAGCGCAGTATATATCACTGCCAAATGCAGATGAATGGCCACCGCGAAACTTGGTATGATGCACAGCCCACTACTCATAAGTGTCTTGCAACACGGATATGACGATGATTACACCGGACTCGGACGATTACCTGTCGTTCAGCTGCCAGCAAACGATTCAACCGCCAAGCGAAGACGATGACAAGGGCGAGAAGAAAAAGAAGAAATTCTTCACGACCTATACCGTACTGCTGATTATTCTGCCCATCCTGACCCTGTTCTTCCTCTGGGTGGAGCAAGTCACCCACATCCTGTTCATGGCGCACGTTGCAGCCATCCCACTGGAAATCATGTTTGGCGCCATCATCGTCGAGCGTTTCCTGGCCGGCCGTGAGAAGAAAGGCCGCCTGCGCCAGCTCATGCACATGAAGAGCTACATCTTCCGCTCGCGCATCCGTGAAGTCTTCATCAACAACTTCAATGCCATGGTCCACCCGCATATAGACATCCGGCAACTGGCCAGCGCCGAACTGCCCGAGCTGTGCAAACTGCGTGAAGAACTGGATGTTATCCAGTATCGTTCCGTCGAGGATCTCGAAACCATCGCGGTGTCCTATATTGATGCACGCGGGGTGTTCATCACCTTCATGGACTGGGCCATCCAGCATGACTTCGAGGCCATCCTGGAAGACATGATATTCGTCCTGCATTTCATCCAGGACGTGCGCATGTACAAGGAATACCACCCGGACTGCCTGTTCGTCGAATATGCGATGAGCACGCCAGCGGGCCGGGAAAAGCTGCGCAAGGTCCTGACTGATGGCGTCACGAAATTTCTCGATTACGCCATCGAGCTGAAGACCGAGCGGCCGCTGGTGTATGACGAACTGATCAGTGAGTACCTGATGGCGGTGGAGATGAAAAGCACACCTGAAACAGGCAGTGACGTGGCTGTCAGCCAGACCGCCTAGTCTCCAGCTTGTTAGCCACGTGGATACCCACCATGCCGGCCACAAAGATGGCGATGAAGAATTGACCGAACATCGCCTCCAACACGGCGAGTGACTGGGCAATCGGTAAAACCGGGCTGATATCACCGTACCCCAACGTGGTGATGGTAACGAAGCTGAAATAGTTCAACTGGGTAAACTTGCCCGACATCGGCTCCGCCGGGTCGATGCCCTTGAAAGCCGTCGGATCAACCATGGCGATGACGTTGTAAGCCATGCCCCACAGATAGGCCGCCATCATGAAGATGCATATCGCACCGATGATGCTGTTGGCCGTGACCTCGCGGCTGGATAGCACGGCCTTGGTCGTAAACACAAACGCCATCATGTAGAACAGGTACCAGCACAGGATAATCAGGTACGAGATCCAGTGCAGCTTGCTTACTTCGGCGACGATGACGAGCACGACGATGATGCCGGACAGCACAATACCGGTGTAAAACCAGCTCTTGTCGTGCGCCAGCGTCCACACACCGATAATCAGGGTTCCCATGATCATCAGTTCCCAGATCAGGTGCGCCAGCGATTCGCTCATATACGACAACGTCGATGACACCAGCACCAGCATGATCATGCTGAACAGCAGGTAGAGAAAATTCCCCTCGTATTCTTCGTCGTTGTCCTGTTTGGCTGTCAGATTCGTCATGCTACAAAGGATAGATCGGATGCGGCTTTTTTTCCTCGTAATACGGCATCATCTGCGGCACCAGCTTCTCCAGGCGCTGCTGGCGCGTATCGGCAGACGGGTGGGTGCTGAGGAATTCGGGCGGTGCACCGTTGCCCGCCTTTTCCATCTTTTTCCACAGTGTGACGGCCGCGCGAGGGTCATAGCCTGCCTTGGCTGCTAGCTCTATGCCGATACGGTCGGCTTCGCTTTCGGCCGTACGGCTGTTGGGTAGCGTGACAGCCAG